>JAHDGC010000202.1 GCA_020627865.1 Saprospiraceae bacterium
TATAATGTTTATGCTCTATTTTCAGGTAATGAACCCCTGGAAGGGTAATGAACCATTCAATTTCGATTTCCGGATATTTACTTTCCTCTGTCATATATACACTTAAGGTTTGCCCTTCGGAATAATCATAGTATTCAATATCTTTCTCTTGGGTATCGAAGGCCTTAAGTGCCATTGACTTTTTGAGCTGGTCGTAAGTGTCAAAAAGTTGTTCTCTGGCATCTTGTCCGAAGTTTGCATCTATCCAAATACCATAATGAAAACGTTTATCCATTTTCTTATTCGGGTAGAAGATGGTCATCACCATGTTTTCCCCTTGAAAATCCATCATCGGATGTTCATTTACTAGGGCTGCGAAGCTCTGTTCTTCCTCATTGATAATATGAAAAGTACTGGTATCCTCTCGGACAGATTTGATAATAACTGCGAAATCTTCATTTAGGGGAAGCCCGCAGAATAAATTGGAAATATTATCGTCATCTTGGTTTTGTGCAAAACTGAACTGTATCAGGAAAAAAACAAATGTACTGAATACAAGTAACCTCATCGAACAAAGTTTGTATGTTTAATAAAAAGTAGATATGTTGGTATTACTCAACTCATACTAATTGTATGGTGTTCGAGGGATTAAGTTGCATTACATCTTATATGAATTTAAAAGATGTTTGAGAATGTTGCTCGGATAAGCACTTAGTGCATCTTAATAAATGGATTAGTGGGGGTGAGGTTTCGGTGTTGAATCTATAAAAAGAACGCAAAAGAAAAAGTATAGATTCCCTGTTTTAGCAAAAGATTTTACCTTACTAGAACAGGGAATTCAGATACTCTTAGGTTTTATATAGATAAAAATCGGTATTTCCTCAAATATCAGCTAAATATAAGGGAGTTTTTCAGAATATAAAAATTAAATTAGCATATCCTGATATTTTTTTATCACATAAACTTAGCCAATTTGTGTTCTTGCCCAAAACACCTCACCGCGTTCTCCCCAAAACAAATCCCACTAACTCCAAATTCCAACCACCTCCGCATCTGACTTCTGACAGTGAGCAACGCGAACGATCTAAGAGCGAAGCGATCTAAAAGTGAGCGTCAGCGAACGATCTAACATCTAAGAGCGAAGCGATCTAAAATCTAAAAGTCGAGCTTTGCGAGACGATCTAAACTATTATGCCGGATTTTATCCTTAGATATCAGCTTCAACTCACTAGCGGCATCCAACAAGAGGCGTTCATCAGAAGGAAACGGTACTGGGATATTGCCAATATTTCTCCTGGATTGACGAGAAAGTGCACGTCTGTCCCCTTGGAATGTTGCAGCATAATTATTAAAGACGGACTCGACAGCAAAATTTTCTGAACTATACGTTCTCTTTTCTTTATGATCGAAATATTCAATGTAACCAGAGACAATGGCCTCCTTCATCTGTCTGGTTTCCAATACAAAAGCACGAATCAGTACGAAGCGTTCTGTTTTAATATCGTTGCCCAAGGTATCCTTAAGTACATTACCATTTTGATCCAGCACATATTCGAAGCCATCCTGAATCTCTTTCTCATCTATATATTCCCTTTCGATTACTCTTTCTGGACTGATGTCAATATTGGTTAGGAATAAGGTTACATTAAAATCCATATCAACATTTGTAGGCTTGCTGGTATAATATCGCCTCCACCTGTCATCAAGATTCCCGGTGCTGATCCTTAAGGCCTCCCTTTCAAAACCTGCTGGCAATATGGTTGCTGATTTGTTCTCCATTTTTATTAAGACGTGAGACCTCCCAAGTTGAAGCGCCTTTTCTTTCAATACATTGACATCTGCATAAGCACTGGAAAATTGTTCCAGATCTTTCAATTCGGAGAACGCTTTACGAGCTGCACTTTTGTCGCCCCTTTCAGCAATGGCTAACAGTTGCTTTGCGCTTTTGTATAGATATGCCGCGGCATTGGCTTTCGCCTCTTTCATGAGTCCATCTACCTTTACGAAACGGAAATCTGCCTTGTAGCCATCTTTACCATATAAAGGTAGCAATGGCTCAAGTACATCTTGGCGATCTTTAATACGGTTATAAATACGGGTGGCTTTCCGCCAGTTTTGTGGATTGTCTGCCAGTTCTAGGTGCTCGATTTCTTGCATATCCCTTTCGGTCAATTTTTCAAAGGCAGTTTCCATCGCCATCACATACTTCGTTTTCTTCTTTTTCTTACCGTACATTTTTCTAGCTGCCAAGCTAAAAGCTTCATCATATCGACCTTGTTCCATTAGCTTTTGAATATCATTACAAGAAGAGAACGCGATGACAGCAACGAGTAATAAAATAACGGATTTTAGATTGCTTAAATTTTTCATGGTTTTAAATTTGTAGCATCGTAATGCTTACGACGTTGTGTAAATAAATGCTTATTTTGTACATTTTTGTTTTTGAACCTAGGCGACAGCTTCAAGCTCTATCCTAGGTGCTAGCTATACTTCAAAAGACGGCAAATTTTTGCTTTTAAACCGTCAAGAAAGCATTAAAAACCGTTAGGGAATATTTAAATAATATAAGATGTGTTAATAGGGTGCTAAAATCGAAAAAGCCCCCAACTGATTATAATACCAAACAGACCTGACAGCCCATGCGGTACGTCGTTATCACATGAAAGATTGAATCAAGTTGGGGGACAAACTTAAAGCCGGTTTTTGGTACGAGAAATAATAGGGTAATATAAAATGTGGGACAAGAAGGATAATTGAGTAAGCTAAAGTGATGAAAGTATGTTTAGTGTCCTTACCCAATTAGATTCCGTAAGGTAAAGAAATATTTCAATATAACAAAGATGGGCTGATCTTTTTTCAAGATCGATTAGATGAAGCAAACAAGTTACCCCGATTGTTATGGAAACATCATTTTGAAGCAAACTCAATACATAAACTATATGAAAATTCGTTCTATACCTGAAAAGATGTAATGTTATGTAACCTTAATCAGGGAATTTATCGTTATAAAATAGCATGGTATGTAGATTTTTATGATATTCGCATGCTGGAATTCCATTTTAAGTAGTATACCTTAATTATTCGGGTAAATAGCATTCTTATAATACACTAAGTTATTCGACATCTTACGGGACTAATAACTACCCCGCTAATTACCAATCACTACTTATGCTCAATCATAATTTAAAAACAAAGTTTTGGAAAATTTAAGTTTTCAATATCCCGCCTGGTATCTTGGTTTTTGTGCGCTTTTGGGCTTGGCATACGCTTTATTTCTTTATTATAAAGATGATACTTTTAAAAGCCAACATCGCTTCTTACCGGGTATACTGGCCTTTTTGCGCTTCTTGACGGTCACTTTATTGAGTGCACTGTTGTTGTCCCCGCTCTTGAAGTCCTTGATTACGGAGATTCGGAAGCCTGTTGTCATACTCGCACAGGATAATTCCGAGTCCGTAAAAGGAGAGATGAACGAAGAGGAACTGGCTGCCTATCAATCCTCTTTTGAGAATTTGCGTAAAAAATTAGGCGAAACCTATGATCTGAAGCAATATGCCTTTGGAAGCGAAGTCCGTGAGGGGATCAATTTTACTTTTGATGATAAAGCCAGTAATATTTCGGAATTGCTCAAGTCCTTGTATGATTTGTATGGCAACCAAAATCTAGGTGCGGTCGTGCTGGCAACGGATGGCATCTACAATGAAGGCAGTAACCCGATTTATGCCGGTACCCAGTTGGCAGCTCCGATCTATACCATTGCCCTTGGCGATACCACGCCACAACGGGATTTACTCATCAAGCGGGTGTTTCACAATAAGATTGCTTACCTCGGGGATAAATTTTCCATTCAGGTAGATATTGCTGCTAATAATTGCAGCGGAGCCAAAAGTGTACTGCGGGTTTCTAGGATGGTTGATGGAAAGGCGCAAAAGATCAAGGATGTTCCAGTTGATATTAATAAGAAAGATTTCTTTACAACGGAAGAAATTATCCTGGATGCCGATATTGCCGGAGTACAACGCTATATTGTGAGTTTGAATAAGATTGATGGCGAGGTTTCTAGTATCAATAACCGGAAAGAAATCTTCTTGGATATTCTGGATGCGCGCCAAAAAGTGCTGATCTTGGCCAACGCACCCCATCCAGATGTTACGGCCATTAAGCAAAGTGTGGCCAAGAATAAAAACTATCAAATCGAAACCGCTTATATTAATAGTACTAACCTCAATGTGGCTGCATACGATTTTGTGATCTTGCACCAATTACCCTCCCGAACCAATGATGCCGCTGCCGTTTTGCAAACCCTGACCAATAAGGCCATTCCTCGCATGTATATTGTCGGGCTGCAATCCGATTTTGGTAAAATAGGAAAAGTACAACCCATTGTGGACATCAGGGCGAACAGTAATAATTCGGATGATGTGCAGGCCTCTGTGTCGTCCAATTTTAACCTGTTTACCATCAGTGATAAATTGAAAAATGATTTGTCCAATTTTGCCCCACTGACTTCACCATTCGGTGAATATGTCGAGGATGCGAATGCACAAGTATTATTGTATCAACGTATCGGAAAGGTGGAAACGAATAAACCATTGCTTGCCTTTGGAGAGCAAAACGGGGTCAAAACAGGGATCTTGACTGCGGAAGGTATCTGGAAATGGCGACTGTTTGACTTTTTGCAAAATGAAAACCACGACTTGTTCGAGGAATTGTTCTCGAAAACGATCCAGTACCTTTCGGTGAAAGAGGATAAATGGAAATTTAGAGTTAGTGTGAACAAGAATATTTTCAATGAAAATGAAAAAATAATACTGGATGCAGAATTGTACAACGAGAGTTACGAATTAATTAATGATGCGGACGCCAGCCTGATCATTACCAATAGTGAAGGAAAAGATTTCAATTTTACGTTTAATAAAACACCAAATGCTTATACCCTCAATGCGGGTAATTTTCCCGTTGGGAATTATAAATTCAAGGGAACGGTGAATAGTAATGGAAAGGAATTAATTTACAATGGTCAGTTTAGTGTGCAGCCTGTTCAGTTGGAAATTTATGAAACCACTGCCGATCATGGTATCCTCAAAATCTTGAGTGAGAAACATGGTGGGAACATGGTGTTGCCGAATGACATGACTTCGATTGCAAGTTTGTTGGAAGGCAAGGGAGAGGTTAAGCCTATTATGTACCAAACATCCAAAACCCGTTCCGTGATTAACTTGAAATGGATATTTTTTATCCTGCTCGTACTCTTGACCTTGGAATGGTTCTTTAGGAGATATTTTGGCGGGTATTAGATACTATGTATTTCCCGTAGAGACACGATGCATCGTGTCTCTACGGGAAATACATAAAAATTAACTAGACGAACCACTACTAGATGTAGAACGAGAAAAAGTAGTAACCGACCTTTGGCTATTATCTTCAACCACCTTCTTCTCCGTTGTCGTGGCAGGTACGGTAAAGAAAAATGTGGTGCCTTCGCCCACTTTGGATGTAAACCAAATCTTGCCTCCCCAGCCATTCACGATTCTTTTGCAAATGGATAGCCCCAGACCCGTTCCAGAAATATTCGGTTGGGTCGTTAATCGCCGAAATGCTTCAAAAGCCTTATCGTGTTGGAGCGGATCCATACCTTCGCCATTGTCCTTAATGGAAATAACGCTGTTGCAATCTACCATGTCTGAACGAATGATAATTTGAGGCGGGGCTTCACTCCTGTATTTTATCGAGTTACTAATAAGATTCTGGAAAAGTTGTAAAACCTGAGAAGGATAAGTAACTAATGAAGGGAGTTTATTGTCAACAATAATCTTGGCCGAACTTTGCCCGATCGCAAAATTCAGGTTGCGCTGTACGACATCCATAATCATGTTGAAATCCACCATTTCCTTTTCTTCCGTTTTGGCACCGATCTTGGCAAAAGTAAGCAGATCATTGAGTAGGGTTTCCATATTTTGTACCCCGAAATTGATGAAATTTAAAAACTCCTCTTCATCTTTATCCAATTTACCATCCATTTTTTTGGTCAGCAATTTGGCAAAGGAACCTATCGTGCGCAGTGGTGCCCGCAAATCATGTGATGCGACAGAAACGAACTGCTTTAATTCCTTATTGGCCCTTTGCAATTCTGTCTGGATGGCGAGTTTCTCGTAAGAATTTTTGATTTCTTCAGAACTGAGGATCATGGCCTTTTCCAGTATCTCCCGATTTTTTTCAAAATTATCATAAGATGTGCTTATTGCTTCCAGCAGGTTGGCCATATTTCCGGAAACTCCTCCGAGATCTATTTCGTTTTCTTTAATTTGATTCTCAAGATGTTTATTTAATTTTTTCATACTTCTGTAAAGGTCGTTATTGTCATTGTTAGATGATGTAATTCACATGTGGAGGGCGTTTTATTTGGTACAATTTCACCAGGAGTAAAAAATGGGTTATAGTTGTATCCTTGTCTGATAATTTCTCCTACAGCTTCTACTGTATATTGTCCCACGACAATTTTCCTGCCAACACAGTTTGTCGGAATAGCGACTTCTGGTTTGCGATCAAGCTGTAAAATTAGCGATGATAACATGTGCGCGGTTGTGTTTTCGTAGGTTGTTGTTTGTCTTAAAGTCTTGGAGGCAGGTAGTGAGTTGCTTATGCTGTGTGGTAATTTTTGATGTGTTGGTGTGTGTTTGTTGTAATTAGCCTTGGTCGCTAGTGTGGGCAAAATAATTACTGCCGTGTATGGTAAGTGTTGGTGAGAGGTTGATTTGTATGGTGCTGTAGCTAGGGGCTATGCTGTAGGATTTATGAATTTTTTTCAGAAAGCACTGAAAGAATATGATTATTTTTTTATAAAATATATTTTTTGTATATATTTGTGACTTAAATCTATTTTTCAATATTGATGAGCACCATTCTTGCCGATATTTGAACGTTATTTGTACAAAATCTGTTTATTAGTGGAACGGTAAGTTGAACAACTTACTGGGTAAGATTCCAGAGATTATTTGTGGTTACATCCTTTAAAATGTAATAAAATATTAAATTTTGTGTAATTTTACGCATCAAAGGTTGAAATATTATACAAAGTGCCTGTTTGCTTTAAGATCAAAAGAACTAAAAAATAATCGGATTGATATTTAATATATTGATAATCAAATTTTTATAAATTTAGCCAAACCGTTTTTTTTCTCCCGATACCTTAAAATAACCCCCTAAATAACAGAAAAACAGTTTCCTTTTCAATATCCTGATTACCCTGATTTGATATGGTGACTCGATTTCTCTGTTAATTTCTTTATTTTACTAAACTAATGTTGCTTTTTTTGCTATAAAATGTTTAAATATGTGTTTTTTTTGCATAATATTTGTTTTTAGCAATTGAACGATTCAATTCTGTTTTAAAAGAATCTTATTTTTGAGCTTTGATTGTACATTTATCACAGTTTCTGTGAAAATAAAGCTTGTAAGTTTTAAACATAAAAGATGAAAATACTAGGAATATCCGGACTTTTTCACGATGCTTCGGCTGCGCTTATCGTTAATGGTGAGATCATATCTGCTGCTCAGGAAGAACGATTTACCAGGAAAAAACACGATAAAGACTTTCCGGTAAATGCGATAAGACATTGTTTGGAAATCGGGGGGATAACCTTAAGTCAGGTAGATGCAATTGCTTTTTATGAGAAACCTGATTTAAAGTTTAAGCGTTTGTTTGATTCCTATGTTTATTACGCTCCTAAGGGGTTTATTCCCTTTCTCAAATATATGCCTGCTTGGGTCACGGATAAGTTTTTCTTTAAACAAAGGGTGTTTTCTTTGCTTAAAGACATTCAAAAAACAGACCTGTCTAAGGTAAAGTTACTTTTCCCTGAGCATCACTTGTCTCATGCTGCCAGTACTTTTTACCCTTCTACTTTTGAAGAAGCTGCTATCCTGACCATAGATGGTGTAGGGGAGTGGGCAACGGCATCCATTTGTTATGGAAAGGGCAACAGCATCAAGATGATCAAGGAACTTCATTTCCCACATTCCTTGGGTTTTCTCTATTCTTCTTTTACGAAGTTTTTGGGATTCAAGGTTAACAATGGGGAATACAAGGTGATGGGACTTGCGCCATATGGCATGCTAAACTCGGAGCGGGTGAACCGCTATGTCGAATTGATAAAATCTAATCTCGTTCATATTGCCGATGATGGCTCGATCTGGCTGAACCAAGATTACTTCCGTTATGCTGTTGCTTCTGAGGTGATCAACCGACCAGATTGGGAGCAGCTTTTTGGCGTTCCGCAAAGAGAACAAGATAGCAAATTGGAACAACTACATTGCGATCTGGCACTTGCCGTGCAATTGGTTACGGAAGAGGTTGTTCTGAAAATGGCCAAAGAAGCGAAGCGATTAACAGGGAGTGATAACATTTGTCTTTCTGGTGGAGTGGCCTTGAATTGTGTGGCGAATGGAAAGCTTTTGAAAGCAAAGATTTTTAAGAATATGTATATCCAGCCAGCTTCCGGTGATTCTGGTGGATCGCTTGGTGCGGCATTGGCGGCACACCATATTTACTATGGTAAAAAACGGGTCGTTGGCAAGCAAGATACCATGAAAGGGGCTTATCTTGGCCCAGAGTATTCCGAAGCGGATATTAAGAAATTGATAGAAAAGCATAACTTGGTGTATGATTATGTGGATGATGAGCATGAGTTATGCAATACCGTCGCGGAGCATATCGCTAGTGGAAATGTCATCGGGTGGTATCAAGGAAGAATGGAGTTTGGACCTAGGGCTTTAGGTAACCGGAGTATTCTCGGTGATCCAACTAACTTGGAGATGCAAAGACGCATTAACCTGAAGATCAAATTCCGGGAAGGGTTCCGGCCTTTTGCGCCTTCTGTTTTGGAGGAAGAATGTCAGGAATATTTTAACCTTGATTGTGATTCTCCATACATGTTGTTGGTGACAGATATTCAAGAGAACCACAAGCGTCCGTTGCCGGATGATTATGACAGTATGCAGTGGCGGGCAAAGCTGGATGTAAATAGATCCGATATCCAAGCGATTACCCACGTAAACTTTTCTGCTCGGATTCAAACCGTTACACCCGAAAGTAACAGGCGGTATTACAATTTAATTAGTGCCTTTAAAAAAATAACCGGCTACGGAATGTTGGTCAATACCAGCTTTAATGTGCGGGGGGAACCTATCGTGTGTACACCGGAAGATGCCTACAATTGTTTTATGCATACCCATATGGATTATCTGGTTTTGGATAAATATGTTTTCGCTAAAGAAAAGAATAAGAAGAGCGAAAACGGTGTCCATAATGAAGTCGTCCTAGCACAAGGGGATCAAAAGGCATAGTTCCCCTGTATTTATCCTAGAGATGCGATGCATCATGTCTCTACGATAAATACAAAATAAATTTTATTGCCATTAAATACACTGTAATTTTAAATTAATTATAAAAACGAGTCTCATAGAGACGGCATCTCTTTGCCCTGTCTGCGTGGCCTCGCCAGGCAGGCAGAGATGCTAATCTCTGGAACGTTTGTAGAGGAGAAAATTATTTAAACAAATTTAAATTACACGCCATTAAAAATTATCAAAATGGAACTTATAAAAAGTATCGTAAAGTTCATCCTCACCATTTTCTTGGCCATCTTTTATGCCATCTATGTTCTGCCAGCATCCTTGTTCGTGAAGTTCGGTAAGGATAAATTCGTTTTCCAAAAAAGACCGGGCGGTTCTTATTTTATAGATAGAAACCACACCTTCAAGCCAGAAGATTTCGAAAAGATGTAGCTTTAAAAGAGCGAAAATAAGTTGAGCCGCTAAAGTTATAAACTGTTGACCTGCCTGCGTGGCAGGGACAGGCAGGTTAGCAAGTGGACACTTTTTACCCTGTCTGCGTGCGTGCCTTGTCAGGCAGGTTTGAGCCTTTTTAATTTTTGCTTCTTCACTTATCGCAACAAGGTAATATTTCCTTGCTTACTATATTCCTCCCCATTGATACATCTTACCTGAAGGTAAAAAGCAAAAACATCTGGTGGCAGTTCTTGCCCTTTGAAAGTCCCATCCCATGTGGTTGCCTGATTCGTACTTTCGAATACTTTTTGCCCCCAGCGATTGTAAATAGCCAGATACATTTCTTCCACATATGTCCCGTCTAATTGCAACTCAT
>JAHDGC010000203.1:0-9112 GCA_020627865.1 Saprospiraceae bacterium
ACTTAACTTTATTGAAATTTTATATGATAAAAAATTAACTTGATGCACATGAGCGTACCGGCACCATTTCTCATCCACTTAATGCTTTATCAGAGCCTTAATTTATTCGACTATTGAAGAATATGATCCCATAGCTTTCCCATAGTCCCATTTATTCTTAACCAGAAATGATGATTTTTTCCATTAAAAACAAGAAATATCATCCAAAACGCAATACCTTGAGGAATGAATTGCAATCCATCTCCTTAACATTATTTTTTTATGATGCGGAAAATAAGTATTTTAGCCTTATATTGCGCTTATATATAATATATGTGTTGACTGCCTAATCTGGTAAACGAAAATTGTCGAAGAACTAAAAATGTTTAGATAAATTAGGCCAGCTAAGCTATAAACTACTGATTAGCAAGTGCGTACTTTTGGAACGCAGTGACATCCCGTATTTTAATCGGGATTACTTTTGGCCTTCTCCACCTGTTTGTTAGACAGTTTGTAAAAAATATATTGTCCCCCCCTGAATCCGATAAATGTTTATGCTGAATATTTAAATGGATTCCCATGGAAAAATCTATTGCCTTGATTTCGTTTGCGAGAAAATATCTAGAGGCTATAATTATAAATCATATCTTTCGTTCCTATCTGCTGTATGCAATCTTATTTTGCAGCTTTCTCGTTTTTATAGTTAGTTCACCGATCAAGGCTGCCACTACTACAGATTCGTATGATTCCAATCGTTACGCTTATCTTGAAATTTCTGTTTCTGAATGTGAGGAATTAATCAGCTCTGGTATCAATATTTGCGCATTACTGGCCTTGGAACCTGATAATCCTGTCGGGTTATTAGATTGTGATGGAGATGGCTGGTCTAACTATGCAGAATGTACAGGTCAACCACCTTCCAACCCTGTGCACCCGTGTAGCAATGGGTATGCTTCTCAGGAAGAAATCTGTGCTTTTATTTCGGATTATCCCGATAGCCCACTGGCCCTAGCGGATTGTGATCTTGGCGGTATCATCAACAGGGTGGAATGTAACCCGTTTAGCACCGGTGATCTGAACAACCCGGCTGATGATTGTCTGGCCGTTCTTGGTATCGAAACAAATATCTGTGCGATACTAGCCCTTGATCCAAATAACCCTGCCGGGCTGCTGGATTGCGATGGGGATGGCTGGACGAATCTGGAGGAATGTCAGGCTGGTCCTCCAACTGACCCTGAAAATCCGTGTAGTAATTTATTTGCAGGTAGCAGTGAAATTTGCGCGTTTATGCTGGAACACCCGACCAGCCCGCTTGCACTTGCGGATTGTGACCAAGGTGGCCTTGACAACATCACGGAATGTGCAGCCATTTTACCCGGTGACCCGAGCGATGCTCAGGATGATTGCCAACCCATAATTGAGGGCTGGATTAATGTTTGTGTGTTGCTTGCCGCAAACCCAGATAATCCGCTTGCTGATATGGACTGCGATGGAGATGGTTGGTCTAACGAGCAAGAATGTACGAATGTTCCGCCTTCTGATCCGGCCATTACTTGTGACCATAGCTATACCTCAATGGATTCCATGTGTATTTTTATCATGGAAAATCCGGATAGCCCGTTGGCCCATGCGGATTGTGATCTTGGTGGTATTACAAACGATATTGAATGTAGCGCTTTCAATGCTAGCAATCCTTCCGATCCGTCAGATGATTGTTATGCTGTTATCAATATAGGAACAAATATCTGTGCCTTGCTTTCCATTGATCCTGACAATCCGGTCGGCTTGCTGGATTGTGATGGTGACGGATTCTCTAACTTGGAAGAGTGTCAGGCAATACCTGTGACGGATCCTGAGAATGCTTGCAGCAATCTTTATGCTAACCCTGCTGACTTTTGTAGCTTTGTCGTGGCAAACCCCACTAGTTTACTCGCACTTGCGGATTGTGATCAGGGTGGGATTCCTAACCTATCCGAATGTGAAGTCGCTTCCCCCGGCGATCCTGCCGATCCTCAGGATGATTGCCAGTTCATTTTGTCTGGACTGATTAACGTCTGTGAATTGTTGGAGACGGATCCAGATAATTCACTTGCAGCAATGGATTGTGATGGTGACGGGTTTTCCAATTTGGAGGAATGTGCAAGTGAAAACCCTTCGAATCCTGCAATTGTCTGCGATCATGCTTATCTTTCAAATGATGAAATCTGTACTTTTATTTCCAACAACCCCGATAGCCCACTGGCGAATGCAGATTGTGACCTTGGAGGTATTGCAAATCATATCGAATGCAATACTTTTAGCCCAGGAGACCTTACTGACCCCGCTGATGATTGCTCTTCTATAACCGGCGGCAATGTAAATGTTTGTGCATTGTTAGATATTGATCCCAGCAATATTGCGGGAATACTGGATTGCGATGGGGATGGATTTTCTAATTTGATCGAATGCCAGAACAATACCAATCCAAATGATGCTTGCAGTAATCTTTTTACAACTGCGGAAGAGCTTTGTGCTTTCTTGGTAGACCATCCTTTTAGCCCACTAGCTTTGGAAGATTGTGATGGAAATGGTGCCATCAATATAGAGGAATGTTTATCGGATAGGGATCCGATGAATCCGGCAGATGATGATCCGGATTGTGATAGCGATGTCGATATTGCTGCGGTATTGGCGGTTGACCCCGATAATCCGCTTGGTTTGTTGGATTGTGATAACGACGGCTGGACCAACTTGCAGGAATGGAACGCCGTGCCACAAGCCGAGCCACAGAATCCTTGTAGTAATTTGTACACGAGTGGGGAGGAATTGTGTGCATTCCTTTTGGTAAACCCGGAGAGTCCGCTTGCCCAAGCCGATTGTGATGGAGGAGGGGTTGTCAATATCCTGGAGTGTCAAGACGGGAGAGATCCCCTTAACTATTTAGATGATACGCCCGATTGCCAAACGGATGTGGACATCTGTATCTTGTTAGAAAATGATCCGGAAAATTCCTTCGGCTCGGAGGATTGTGATATGGACGGCTGGAGCAACAGTAAGGAATGTTTGGGAGATACAGACCCGGAAGATCCCTGTAGCCATCTTTACCCAAACAGTATGGATTTTTGCACTTTTCTAATGCTAAATCCAGATAATCCGCTTGCTTTGGAAGATTGCGACAATGGCGGTGTTTCCAATATTGAAGAATGCCAAAATGGTTCTAATCCACTGGATGCTATTGATGACACGGCCGAGTGTGATGACGTGAATGATCTTTGTGTAGCTTTGCTAGATAACCCCGATATGCCCTTGGGCTTACTGGACTGCGATGGCGACGGTTGGACGAATCTGCAGGAGTGTACGGCTATTCCCCCGACTGACCCGGAAAGTCCTTGTAGTAATTTGTACACGGATGGAGAACAGTTATGCGCCTTTCTGGTTTTGAATCCTGATAGCCCACTTGGACAGGAAGATTGTGACAATGGAGGGATACCCAATATCGTAGAATGTATGGATGGTAGAAATCCGCTCAAGATTGAAGATGACCATCCCGATTGCAATAGCGAAATTGATATTTGTACTTTTATTAACAATGTACCTACAGATAGTCTCGGCTTACTGGATTGTGATGAGGATGGCTGGACAAATATCGAGGAATGCACGGCACTTCCCGCTACAAATCCGGAAGACCCTTGCAGTAATCTTTATGTGGATCAAGAAGAATTTTGTGCATACCTCCTCCTGAATCCCGATAGTTTTCTCGCGGGAGAAGATTGCGATAATGGCGGAGAAATTAATATCGTGGAATGCATGGATGGTAGAAATCCGCTGGATGCAAATGACGATGTTCCGGGCTGTGGCGGTAACATCAATATTTGTGCTATACTGGCCAATGATCCAGCCAATGACCTTGGTTTGTTGGATTGCGATGGAGATGGTTGGTCGAATTTGGAGGAATGTCAGCATGATCCACCAACAGATCCGGAAAATTCATGTAACAATTTGTACACTGATGGCGAGCAATTATGCGCTTATCTCTTGCTCAATCCAGATGTTCTTCTTGCCCAACAAGACTGTGATAATGGTGGGATTACGAATATCATCGAATGCATGGACGGCGGTGATCCGCTGGATGCATCGGACGATATTTTCGATTGCAATAGCAGTATAGACATTTGTATTTTATTGGCCGATTCGCCTGAAGATAGTTTGGGGATATTAGATTGTGATGGGGATGGTTGGACAAACCTTGAAGAATGTCAGCAGGAACCGGCAACAGATCCCCGAGATCCTTGCGACAATCTTTATACTACCGGAACAGGATTGTGTGCTTTTCTTTTGCTCAACCCCGATAGCCCATTAGCACAAGAAGACTGTGACCAAGGTGGCATCTTGAATATCGTGGAATGCATGAATGGCAACGATCCTTTAATTCCTATTGATGATTGCGAGACCTTGGATACACAACCTTTAACCTGTAATGATTTTATCCAAATTTCCCTAGGGGAAAACTGTACCGCTGTAATCACGCCGGATATGATTTTAGAGGGCACTTATCTTTGTCCATTTGATTTTGAAATTGAAATCAGTAACGGAAATGGCACAACAATCAGCGATACCATTGGTGTAGCACAAATAGGCGATACGCTCCTTGTCACCGCATACCAAATTTCTAACGGGAACTCCTGTTGGGGCATGGTATCCGTAGAAGATAAACTTGGCCCGGAATTGCTTTGTCCAGAACCCACGCAATATAATTGTACGGAACTAGAAAGTGTTTTAAACAACAATAATGGTACCCCTACAGTTCAAGATGCATGCGGGGAGGCAACATTGACCTATGAAGATAACACGGTATCTGCAAGCGAATGTGATACTACTTTTGTGGTCAGGATTTGGACGGCAACGGATAATAGCGGCAACACTACAACCTGCGAACAACAACTTCAGGTTATACCGGCTACTACAGCACTTGTCCTGTTGCCCGAAGATCAGGTGTATGCTTGTAACACTTCAATTCCGCTGGATGAAAATGGAAGCCCAGACCCTGCTTATAGTGGCTACCCCACAATCGCCGGGTTCGCAATAGACCAAACTGCCTGTAACTTGTCGGCTACTTATCTGGATCAGGGCAATGCCACTTGCGGAGACCCCATAGGTTTGGAACGGGAATGGTTTATTACAAACTGGTGTACCGGGAATACCATTTCTGGGATTCAACACATCTTGTTAGACGAAAATGTTATTCCTGCAATTACTTGTGTAGCAGATATTACGATTACCACAGATGCGCAGCTTTGCGGGGCAGACCTTAACCTTGAGGATTATATGCCACAAACCGAGGGGGATTGCCCCGTGCTAATTACCGCAACCGCAGGCACCTTGTTTGAAAACACCTTGTTGGGGCTTCCCGCAACAAATTGTGATGGAACAGACCCACATATGGTAACTTATACCATTTCGGAAGACTGTACATATGCCGGTTCCTGTAGTGTAGCCGTACATGTAATAGATAATGTGGCGCCGGAAATATTTTGTGTGCCAGATACGACATTGTTTCTGGCTCCGCTCCCCGGAACAGCACTTGAAATCTTTGCTTCGGCGTTTAATTACAATAGTTCTGACAATTGCGGTATCGTGAATCTTCGTGTAGCACGACTCTTTGATCCCCAGCTGATCGCTTGCCCTTACAACGGTGCTCCTTATGCAGACTCGGTCGTGTTTACCGAATGTGATATTGACCAAACGGTTATGCTCAGCTTAGAAGCTACCGATGCATGTGGTAATACCAACAGCTGCATGATTGCAGTACATGTGCAGAAAATTACAGCGCCACAAATCATTTGTCCGCCAGACTTTACCATTACCTGTGAGGATAGTTATGCAGACTTGGAACAGTTTGGCGACCCAGTATGGGAAAGCATTTTGGGTGCTGATACCACATTGCTTGAACTCATCGACATTAACCAATGTGGGGCAGGGAAGATTAGCCGTTCTTGGACAGTCGTTGATGGAGAATCAGATGCTAACAACAAGTGCACCCAGACGATTACTGTCGAGCATATTTCTGATTTTACCGTGTATTTCCCGGGAGATGTATACTCCTCAACTTGTAATGAACCGGGAGAAACAGGTGAGCCGGTGATCACGGGAGATAATTGTGAACTGGTTTCTGTGAACTACGAAGATCAGCTTTTTAACTTTGTAGAAAATGCTTGTTATAAAATTATCAGAACGTGGACAGTTGTCAACTGGTGTATTTATGATTTTAATCGTATAGATAATACTGACTCCGGGATTGCATTGTCCGGAATTTGTGATGATGACCCAGAATTGGATTATACCGATAACCGAGATTGTCATTTCCAAGATGATAACGATGGATATTTCCGTTGGACACAGGTGATCTATGTTAGCGATGCAGGGATGCCTGAACTGCTTACGCCTTGCCAAGACACGACAGTTTGTATGGACAATGAAACGTGTACGGAAGGTTATGTTGATTTACAAATGCATGCTTCGGACAGTTGTACAAACAGTGAATCTTTGGTTTATAAATATACCATACAATTAGATACGGACAGCGACGACATTCCAGATACTTGGATGGAGACCGTTGAAAGTAGTGAAGTCAATGGATCTTATCCGCTTGGCATGCACCGGGTCCAGTGGGAGGTGGAAGACGGCTGTGGCAATGCTGTGAGCTGTGAAACCATGATCCATGTTGTAGATTGCACACCGCCGACTCCGGTGCTGATTGGCCTAGCTACGGCGCTTGATCTCTCCGGTGAAATTGAACTTTGGGCCTCAGATTTTAATGCTGCAGCAAGCTCTGGTAGTTTTGATAATTGTACGGCTTCGGAAAACCTCGAATACTATATTCAAATTGTAGACAGTACAAGTACCGAAACCATCAATACGCTTGAAGAGGTCATCGCCCTAGGTTCTTCTACTGTTTTTAATTGTAGCAACCAGGATACGACACAGGTCGCTATCTTTGTCGTTGATGAAGCGGGTAATTTTAATACCGCTATTTCTTTTGTTTATATCCAAGACCCCAGTGCGGTTTGCCCTGATGAGAGCGACAACTTTGAACTTGCAGGAGGCGTATTTACAGAAGAAAATGACATGATAGCTGGTGCCCATATTACCCTTTCCGGGAATAATGGAATGGCGTCAGGATTCACAACGGACATGTCTGGGCAATTCCTATTTGAGAACATCCCCAACAGTAATTATTTGATCACCGCAGCAAAAAACACCGACCCGCTAAATGGTGTAACCACCTTTGATGTGGTACTGATTTCCAAACATATTCTTGGTATCCAACAACTGGATTCTCCCTACAAGATGATTGCGGCTGATATTAACAACTCGCAATCCATAACAACTTTTGATCTGGTACTGGCCCGACAAATGATCCTAGGGATAAATTCCACTTTCCCAAATAATACCTCCTGGCGATTTATTGATGCTAGCTATGTCTTCCCTGATCCGACAAATCCATTTTCAAGTGGTGCAACATTTCCAGAGTTTATAACGGTCAATAGCCTTGGGCAAGACGATGAGCTTTATAATTTCATTGGGATAAAAACGGGGGATGTCAACAATTCTGCTGTTCCAAATCTTACAGACCCGTAGGGGAAAATAAATGTTTCTATGGCAGCTCCTGAGCTGTTTTCATTCGTTTATACCATAGTATTTTAATTTGTCGTACAACAAGGAAAACCCCTAATTTCCCCATTTTCCCAAAATAAAATCAGTATTTTGTGGCTTGATTTCCCCAATTTGGTGATATATCACTCCAAATCATAAGGAATACCATAAAATCGGTTCTTGGATAAAAGTCGTGGCCAGTGGAAATCAATTGAAGATTGACCGGAAAAATCAAGAAAATTCAAAAATCCTGTAAAGTCTGGCCCAGACAACTATGACATTTACCCAAACTTGAATTAACTATTTGCTAATAATGAATAAACTGTCCTTCATTTTAACTGCCTGCTCCATGGCCATCCTCTTACTATTCGGTTGCCGAAATATAGACGAGGTTGCTCTAGGAGACATCGATCCAGAATTTGCCATTCCGCTGTTCAAAACAAAGGCGACTTTGAACGAAATGCTCGATAAGCTGGATGACAATACCTTCGTTACTTTCGGAGAAGATGGCTTGGTAATCCTCAACTACAAAGGCGATTTTGTCACCCGTTCCTCAAATGATATTTTTGATATCATTACCGGTGGCGGCTTTCCCGTAGAAGATACCTTGGTGAAACATTATTTTGATTTGCCTACGAGTATTGATCTGGATTTTGCACATCTGTCTTCGGGGACGGTCAGTTATCTTTTCAACTCTTACCATGAGGAGAGTGTAGATGTGACGATGACTTTTCCTCAATTGACGAAAAATGGGGAGCCTTTTACAATGGAGCATTTTGTCAGTTATAGTGGAGACACGCCCGTGCCGGGTTTTAATTTAGGCAAAGAGGTGGAGGGTTATACTTTAGACCTGGCGGAAAATAATGATACGATTATTTTCCATTACGAGGCCATGCGCCCAGGTGGTGTTCGCGATACGTTGTCCGATTTTTTTGTGCTGCTGGGGAACTTCGAGTTTTCTTTTGTACAGGGATACCTCGGGGAGGATATTTATGAGTTGCCAAGGGATACTATTTTTATCGACTTTTTCGAGAACTGGACACAGGGTAATGTTTATTTTGTAGAACCATTGTTGAAAATTACGGTGGAGAATTCTTTCGGTTTTCCCGTTCGGTCTAATATAGATTTTATTAATATTATCACGGTTGATGGTAGTGTGTTGCCCCTGGAAAGTCCGTATGAAGATAGCTTGTACATAGATTATCCTTTACCGGATGAGGTAGGGGATACGAAATATTCTGAATTCCTTTTTACGCATGAAAATTCCAATATCGCGGAAATTTTGGGATCAGGCCCGGTTGCTGTAGATTACTTGTTGAGTGCCTTGCCCAATCCGGATTCCATTTCTGCGATTCGAGGTTTTGCCACCGATTCGAGTGTGTTTGCGGTTCAGGTAGAGGTCGAGCTGCCCTTTTATGGCTTGGCGGATAACTTCCTCGCTTTTGATACCGTTTCCGTAGATACTTTTGACTTGAGTGCTGATTTTTCTATAGAAGAAAAT
>JAHDGC010000203.1:9122-10141 GCA_020627865.1 Saprospiraceae bacterium
CGGCTACTATTTCGGAAAGGCTTAGTTTAGCTGTATATTTTTCTATAGAAGAAAATGTCAAAACTGCGGAATTCAAGTTGATTACCGAAAATACTTTACCTGTTGGAGTTGATCTACAAGTTGCCTTTGTCGATGAAAATGGGGAAATACTGGATTACCTCTTCGAAGAAAGCACTCAGTTCATCGAACCCGCTCCTACGGATGCCAGTGGTGATGTCATAGACATGGCGCAGAAGATCTTTTTTATCAATGTCGATGCTGCTCGTTTTGAAAAAATAAAGGGAACCAAGCAATTATTCCTGAGTACCTCATTTTCTACTTCGCAAGATGGTACCATACCTGTGAAAGTTAAGGCGAATCAAGATGTGGGTATTCGAATGGGGGTGAAGTTTGTTTATAATAATTAATCATAGCGTCGCCATGTTTACGATGCTTTGATTATACGATTTTGGAAGCTCATAGCCGTTTGTAGACGTTTACAAACGCAACTAAACGTTTATCATGCGACTAGCTTTTGAAAAGGCTGTAATTTTGTTGTTATAAAAAGCATTGTTCATACAAACATCGTTAGGCTTCACCAAAAGGGAAAAAACAAAACGATTTGCTGAACCGACCGGATGCTAAGAATTGGAACAAAAGAACTAGTAAAGTTGTATATCCTATTATTCCCTCATTCCTCAATTAGGATCACAAAATTAAAATGAATATAAAACAGATAAAATATGAATTACAAAATCTCATTTCGGGAAAGAGCGGCGCGAGCTATGATGCACTTATCCAAACAGTTGCCAGTCACCTTAGAAGCGGCAAGAGAACAAGTCCAATGGCTGAAGAAAAACACCAAAACAAAGGACAAGAAACAGAGGAGTTGATTGATTTTGCGAAATTTGGATTCTACGGAAAAACTATTAAAAATATGCCAATAATAATTGATTTTAGGGAGGAGCCTTTATACTACAAATCTACCATGCTAAAAAAAGCCCTCCTTCTATTTTTATTAAGCTGCACAAGCTTTCTTG
>JAHDGC010000992.1 GCA_020627865.1 Saprospiraceae bacterium
CAATCGTTGAAATCAATGAAATTTAGATTCAGCTTTTCCATTTCGTCAACATAAACTTCATAATTTGTCGTGTCTCCTTTTTCAGCATCATAAGGTGGCGGAAATTTTTCTGGGAAATAACTGCCCTTCCCAGCGGCAAGAATCGTGAGGAAATATTTACCTTTTTGAGCAAGATAATCCTGCACCTTTTTCATTCTAGCTACTCGCCACTGTATGGTTGATTTTCCCAAATAATCTCGGCCCAATTTTGCCCGAATGTAACCATCTTCGAATAAGTAATCATCTTTGCCGATAACGATTTTTTGTGCCTGCGTTTCCCGAAATGCAGTGTAGTCTATTTGGTTTTTTATCCGAACAATGGCACTATTATGCTTCCTGAAATCTTGGGTAATAACGGAGTCCTTATTCGGCTGAAATTTGTGCGCTAGCCAACTTTGAGTCGTAAATGGCAGCCCAGCAGCATCTTGCACAGCGCCTTTCAATGGCGGCCCCATTTCATGCTTGAGCAAGATATTAAATAATGGTAAGCACAACAAAATGAGGCTTAAACCAAAAAGAATTTTATATGATAATTGTTTGCCCATTAAAACCTGAAGTATATAAATGGATTAAAAGAGGCCGTTGAAACAGCAGACAAAGAAATTAAAAATAACAAAAAACATACGGGAGCAAGAATGTAAGCTGATTTCTTTTCCAATGGTTGATCAAACACGATAGATTTGATCTGTTGGCCGCTAGGCAACAATACGAAAAAAGCAAAGAAAACCGCGATTATCATGGACGCATAAAAAGAAGTATTGGCCTGAAATAGAGGAGGATTGAAATCAAATGCAAATAACCTTTGGTAATATGAAATCGAATCGGAAAGGTCTTCAATCCGGAACATCACCCATCCCAGAACAACGACTATAAAAGTATAGAAAATCCGAACCGCTTTAAACGTTTTTTTGAGCAGCTTGGATAAAAATAACCTTTCTAGAACCAGAAAAAGACCATGATAAATTCCCCAGAAAACGAAAGCCCAAGCAGCTCCATGCCACAGACCCGAAAATAAAAAGACCAACCACAGATTGATATAAATTCGAGATTTGGATTTTACCTTGCTACCGCCTAATGGAATGTATAAATAATTCTTCATCCAATCCCCTAAAGTAATATGCCACCTTCTCCAAAATTCGGTGATGCTCTCCGAAGTGTAAGGACTTTCAAAGTTCTCCGGAAACTTAAACCCAATCATTTTACCAATCCCTATGGCCATGTCCGAATAACCAGAGAAGTCAAAATAAATTTGAAAGGTATAAGCCAGTATGCCCATCCAAGCCGTTCCGCTCGATATTGTCCCGTAGTCCGAACTAAAAATCGCGTCAGCAGTTTCGCCCAGTACATTGGCAATCAATACCTTTTTTGCTAAACCAATACAGAACCTGAAAAAACCTTGCACCCTTTCATCGTAGGGATGTGTCCTTGAAGTAATCTGATCTGCAATGGTATTAAATCGTACAATAGGGCCGGCGATCAACTGTGGGAACATGATAATATACAGCATGTAGTCCCAAACATTTTTAAGGGGCTTGTGTACCTTGGCATAAACATCTATAGAGTAAGTCAGGGTCTGAAA
>JAHDGC010000993.1 GCA_020627865.1 Saprospiraceae bacterium
AAATAAATCTACCTTTTTGACTTGATCTTTTTGCCCCTAACGTCGTTAAAAAGCCTCGCCGATGCCCCGCATCGCCTGCGTTTTTTGCCTAGTTAGGAACAAAAACCTCTAACTCAAAATTGGCACATTTATTAAATTACCATTCCAAAGGATACTTAATTTTACCCATCTTTGATTTGTTAAAAACTACCGGTGTTCCACAAGGCGCAATCTCCGCTGTAAAATCAGCACCCGGTGGTACACAAAATCCAGCGTTCAGCATAATATCCGTACCGGCATGGAAAACCACTGTTGTAGCAGGAGCAAGCCCACCGCCAGAAATCACCCTGATATTGGCTTCATACAATCCAGAACCAACAGGCCCAAGCACCTGCCGCACATCTGGACAATTAGATTCCGCAGGGCAAAGTACAGCAATAGGATCACTCAAGACAGCATTTAAATTCAAGCTAAATAAAGCCGAACAACCCGCTATGCCTGTATAGTCGATAAACACAACACCTCCTGTAGTAAAAGCCGCATCTATATCCGCCTGTGTCAGCTTCACAAAATGAATCAGGTACGAAACCGAATCATCCGGTGTCGGCATCGGAGGGCTGCTGGAATAATAGAGCGTCCCGTGCGAAAGGGTAACAGTTCCGATATTGCCATTCCCAGCACAAGCTTCTTCATTGCTGTTGACCTGAAAAGGAAAGTATATGCTGCCATCATTTAGGCCACCGTCGAACTCAATGTCGATATTGGTCTATTCTTCAGGGCAATACAGTGCCGTATCTGTCGGGCTAAGTGCTGGCCATTCGATACCGACGATTTGGGCAGCGCAAAAACAATCGGAACAACTACAGACGGTCTCGCCCATTTCGCAAGCAAAATTATTGTTACAAGGTGAAGCCGCGGCAATATCCAAACAAAATGTGCCCGTTCTACCATTCCAGCCAGCAGCTTGTACGTAATAGGTTACACCAGGTATAACTGCCGTTGCAGGAATTTCAGAGAGGAAGTTTCCGCTGACGGTATTCACATCTTCGCTGCAAGCGATTTCTGTGAAGGAATTAAAGTTGGGGGTTGGACAATTTATCGTGCCCTCCCAGATAGCAATCTGCGTGTCTATGTTGGTACCGCCAAAAAAGTTGGTGGATACCGTAACATAACCATTAAAGGGAGCGACAAAAGAGAACCAAACGGTTTGTGCCCCAGGAATTCCATAACAGGATGCTGGCATTTCCCCGACTTCGTCATTGGCTCCAGCATTATCGTAGGGGAACTGGCCAAAGCAGTTCGGGGAGGAGCCTATTGGATTCACGAAGATGGGGATGGCGTTGCAGATGTCGTTGTTCGTGGGTTGAGCGAATGTTATGGTACTTATGATTAGGCATAACATTAAGTGGGCGTATTTTATATTTTTCATGATTTGGTGTGGTTTGTTTTTTGGTTTGGATTTTTTTAATGGTGTTGTATGATGTAAATTTTGGGAAAGACTATACTATTGTGATATAGTCTTTCGGATAATGAGGTTGGTTTTTATCGCAAACTCTTCATGACGTTTTTGCTTATATTCTCATTGACATTTCACAGTATACATAACAACCATATGACTAAATTATAAAGTCTAACGGC
>JAHDGC010000204.1 GCA_020627865.1 Saprospiraceae bacterium
TATCCATCATTATTAATATCGACAATAGTAACTCCAGTACTGGCTCCGTTTTGATGCGTGTGCAGTGCAGTTTCTGTAATCTCCTCGAATACCAACCCTGATTGATTAATGAAAACTTTGTCATCTACAATACTGCCAGAAAAGAAAATATCTTGCAATCCATCATTGTTAAAATCTCCTGTAGCTACACCGGCTCCGATGAAGAGATTGATGAATTCAAAATAATTATGTTTGAAAGAAAGTTTAAGGTCATTGCTGAAATGAAGCCCCGTTTTTTTTGCAGAAAGTATATCAAATAATTTTCCAGTTGAAGTATCCGGCTCATCATAAGGCAATACGGGATGCAGTGGGGTATGCCTGACGAACATAGGCATATCAACAGCTTCATTTTTAGGTTCATTTTGCTGACAAGCTGAAAATATAAGGAATCCTAGAATTGATAGTACGAGTATAGAAATAATTTGAGTGTTTGATAAATGAGGAACATCCAGATCAATAAGAAGCCTCCCCCTATCCCCCTCCCGAGGGGGATAGGGCCTTTCGGCATTAGAGCGATCTCCCCCTCGGGAGGGGGTGGGGGGAGGATTGGTGCAACTGATAATTAAATCCTGATGATTCATTTTATTCCTTATTCAATTTATAGTTCCCCTGGTATATTACACACCCAAAAGTGCATGTATTTATTGGTCTCAAAATAAGGTTTAAAACCTCCCACTTTAGTGGGAAAAATTTCATTACGGGGACGGTGCGCTGCATCTTATTAATACTTTGATATTGTGTGTTACAAATGGTGCCGCTCCTATGGAGCTATTTGAGGTGCAGCGTACCGACACCATTTGCGTTGATTGACTTTTATGACTTCTAGTCATCACTCAACCCACCTACTTCTAGTAGGTGGTAGCTTGAGTTTGTTGAAAAAGATGCTTTTGTAAATATAAGAAATTTTAGAAAGAAATACGAAGAATAAAAAAACCTTTTAGTGGCAATGCTTTTTTATGGTCGTTTTGAAATACACTTTCTCCATCGGAAATGGAATAATTTCATTAGTGTTTTCTTTTACTTTAATCCGTTGATTTACTGCTATATTATTAAATTGGTGCTTTTTTTTGCTAGTCGGCCAATAAATTTCCAACCGTTTTATCTGCTTGACTTTTCCCAAACCAATTTCTTGCTGTAAAGAATTGGAACCGAAACTCCCCCCGGCAGAAACAACTTTATAGATTGTTTTTTCTCCCTTGTCTGTTTCCACGATTATTTGTATCCTTGCTCCAATACCATCTCGGTTTGAAGTTTTTCCTTCCAATAAAATATGTATCCAATTGTTGTCGTATCCCGGATTTTCAAATAAGGCATTTTGGAAAAAATCTCCAGCAGCAGCACCACCCAATTCTGCCAAAATATCTTGATCCCCGTCATTGTCAAGATCACCGAAAGCGATACCGTGCCCTTTTTGAACATGGCCGACACCTGCTTCTGTGGTGACGTCCTCGAATTTTTGACCATCTACATTAAGGAACATCCGGTTGGGGATAATGGAACGAAAATCAGGTTCCCCTGTCCCCAAATAAACATCAGGAAATCCATCGTTGTTAATGTCCCCAAAGTTGGCACCCATTGTATGTATGGGAATCTGCATGCCGCTTGCTTTGGTATAATCAGAAAAAGTACCATCTCCGTTATTCTGATAGATAACGGGATTGGATATGGAAACTGTTTCCCCTGCATAATATTTGCTAACATCTTCGGGCATCCTTCCTTGTCGTAAAGCGTAACCCGCTACATACAAGTCAAGAAATCCATCATTGTTATAATCCCAAAACCAAGTTGGAAAACTGTCCTCCGGTTGGCTTACCCCAGCACTTAAGGATATTTCTTTAAAAGATAATTTGCCATTATTATTGATACCATTATTTTTAAACAAATAATTCTTATCCCGAAGGCAAGAAACATACAAGTCTGGCCAACCATCATTGTCATAGTCTCCGGATGTAACACCCTTTACAAAAGCATTTATTTCCATGTCATACTTTTTAGCTTTGTTAGAAAAGGTACCGTCTTTATTGTTGATGAAAAACTCACATGGAAAAACAGACGCTTCACCTTTCCTAGATTCATTACCAACAAATAAATCTAACCAACCATCATTATTGAAATCGGCAAAAGTAGCCGTTTGTGTTGGCGAAAAAGAAAGCACCCCAGCCGCCTTGGTAACGTCGGAAAAAGTGCCATCCCCATTGTTTTGTAACAATGAGTTGGGGAATCTACCAAATGCTCTCCGCCACGCACCACGTAGTACAAAAACATCCCTGTATCCATCATTGTTGAAATCCGCGCATATCATGTTAAGCCCGCCCGTGAGTCCGGTGAGTCCAGCCGTTTCAGTATAATCATTAAAGTTGCCTTTGCCATCATTGTTAAAGAGACGGATTTGATCGTCCAAAGACCACCCAGAAACAATTATATCCAGAAAACCATCATTGTTAAAATCTTCCATGATAGCGCCGCCACTTAAACTGGTGATATCAATGCCAAGTTTGGTTGCAATATTTTTGAAGGGTTTTATATTGTTATTTTTTTCTTTTTGTGGTGTGAGCTTGAGTCGATAACTTTCGGGAACATTGTCGGGATGTTCCCCCAATAGCATATAGGCAAAATTGAGTAAATATTTTGCAGTAATATCGTCAGGATATTTTTCTGAAATTTGGGTGTAGCATTCAATGGCTTCTGAGGCTCCTTTTTTCAATTGATGTTGCCCATGCTCTTGTATAGGAATGATGCAGGATTCTGGGCTGTGGTTGCTGATACAATTTTCTTGTTCTCCAAGCCTGAGGTGGGCGATGGCTAATAAATGGAGTAGTCTTTTTTGTTGGTCAGGGCTTGCTTTTTGATTCTTTTGTTGCATTTTCTTGAAAATATCAATCGCCCGTTCCGTTTGGCCATAATACAATTCGAGCAAGCCTGGCATAATGCGATTTTTTTTGTGGTGGTCATTTTTTTTATCAAAAAAACGCATCGTTAGCAAGTTTAATTCATTTGTTTTATAAAACTGTCTTATCGTATCAAGTGTTTGAACCATACCCTGAGTTCCATCATCAATGTCGAGTGTTGTTACCCAATCCATCGGGCCAATATCAGATTGTATCTCCATGTTATTCCTTTGACAAGAAAGGAATGTGAAGGTTATTAAGGTGAGTAGTATGAGGTAATATTTTTCAGGCAAAGGTGTTATTTGTCCATTGTTTTTTAAAACCATTATAAAAATGTATCTTGGCAATTATTTAAAAATAAAATTACGCCAAATTCTTTGGAATACTATTGCTTGTGGTGTTAAAAATATGAAATACTTCCTTGTGACTTTATTGGTTTGTGTTTGCTTGTTTTCCTGTAAGAATGAAACAAGTCATAATGCGAATTCTGTTCCGACAAAAGATTTTTCTCCGGAGTTGGTCATTGAGTGGTGGGAACTGATCTATGAAATGGTTGCTTATGAAAGAATTAAACCACCTGTAGCATCTAGGGTTTATGCTTACCTTGGGGTTGCGGTTTATGAATCGGTGCTGCCCGGTATGCCGGAATATGCCTCGATGAGTTCGCAAATTGAGCATCTTGGAGGATTACCCGTGCCAGATCATTCCCTTAGCTATGACTGGCCAACCGTGCTGGTAAACACTTTGTACCTCGTCGTCGATGAATTATTTTCCCGCTTCATTCATACGGATGAAAATCGTTTTTTGAACTTAAGAAACAAACAGTTGGCTGCCTGTAAATTGAGGCTTGAACCGGAAGTTTACGAGCGATCTGTTGCGCATGGGCTTGCCCTTTCCAAAGCATTGATTCTTTGGATGCAAGAGGACAATTTCGATGATACCCGTTTTTACAGTTTTTATACGGTACCTTCCAGAAATATAAAGTTTGAAAATTGGGAACCGACGGACTTGAATGTTGTTGCGTGTGAGCCTTACTGGTCTGCGGTGCGCCCATTTGTGTTGAAAAGTGGGGAGCAATGCCATGAGGAACTGCCTGTAAGTTTTAGTACGGAAAAATCTTCTTCTTTTTATAAAGCTGTCGAGGAGGTTTTAAACTATGATCGTACCCTTACAGAAGAACAAAGGGATATTGCTTTTCACTGGGCGGATGATCCAGGAGAAACCTCAACACCACCGGGACACTGGACAATTATCATGAACTATGCGGCTAAAAAATCGAAGCTGAACCTGGAGGAAGTCGCGGCGATGTATGCGCTTGTTGGTGTTGGAATTGCGGATGCATTCATCGCTTCTTGGTATAGTAAATATAAGGTGAATTTGCTCCGACCAAAAACTTACATTCACGATTATTTTCCGAATGGAGAAGGTTGGGAACCCTTGGTGGAAACACCGCCTTTCCCGGAGTATACTTCTGCACATGCTGTCGTTTCTACAGTAGCGTCTGAAATCCTCATCAAGCTTTTGGGGGAAAATTATACTTTGATGGATAGTACCCATGTTCGAATCGGTCTTCCAGTTCGGGAAATCAAGAATTTTCGGGAAGCTGCATTTGAGGCGGGCATGTCGAGATTGTATGGCGGGATTCATTATAAGTTTTCGATAGATGCAGGGTTTCGGCAAGGACAGTGTGTTGTAAGTCAAATTTTAAAGAGCATCCGGCTTCGGAGGGATGGGGGCGATTTTAATTTTGTGCACAAAGCTAATGAGTAAGCTTCATGGTCTAGACTAATTTTTATCAAATATGAGTCCCAGCGGGACAGCATGTCATTGCCAGAAATGTTAATTTCTGGAACGGTTTCATTCAAAAATAAAATCCAATGAAGTATATGTTTTTATGCATCGTATTCTTTGTTCTAACTGATCTGAATGCGCAGGTTTTACCAGACAAAGTTTTAATGGAAAGCCATGAGGGGATGCTAGAAAAATCTATTAATTATCTGGGAACATCTCTCCGTTATGCTTTTGAATTTTTGGGGGAAGAAGGTAAGGTCAAGAAGAAGTATAAACTAAAATTATATCATAAAGATAAGTTGTTGAATAGTTATGATGTCCGAATAAGAAACCTGATTGTGACCTGCTATTTTGAAATTAGTTTACCTGACAAAACAGGGGACGTAAAAACACTAACGGCGGTTTATGACAAGGGAAACAAGTGGATGCGAGTGAAATTTGCACCACAAGAAAATTGTTCCCGACCAGAACAAAAATGGGAACGACTAAGCAATATTAAATCCTTTGAAGAAATTTTGCGGCATATTATTTTTCAGATAGATAAAAATCTGGTACTGGATTGTTTTGTGGCTTCTTAATTAAAACAATAGTTTTATTTTTTTATAAAAATAATAAATCACGGCGGAAACACCGATAGTATAAACTGGAACTTCGATTGGTAAGATACCATCTACTCGACTGTGGTTTTTATATAGGAAAAATAGTATTAGATAGGGGATGATCCAGAAGAAAATGGTGTAGACGCGATGCTTTTTTATGAATGCGTGTATTTTTTGTTTTGTTATCTTTAATGAATTGCTGTTTGTTATTTCTGGCATATTCCAGTTTATGAAAATCATAAAAATAACAAGATGTATGCCGAAGCTAATGTTGAGGATAAGAAGATTGGCAAAGTGAAATAAAATCGCGAAGCAAATAAAAAAGCGAAAACTTCTTGCAGAAAAAACAGCGAAAATAAACCCGACTTCAAACCCGACAACCAGCCAATCTAGCGTTTCCCAAAAGAAAGCATTATTGATGCTTGCAATAAAATCAGAGAGGTATAAATCCCTGCCGATTTTGCTCCTTACAATGTGGAAATATTGCCAGCTTGCACTGCCCCCAATCTGAAGCCAGCCTCCTAGAAGTTTGGCTAACCCAGAAGTGAAAAATGCAAATCCGATGAGGATGCTCATGAATGTAATCGGCCATGTCGTGATGATCTTGTTGGTGTTGAAACTATCCAGAGAAAGTTTTGCACCCCAATTGGTAAAGGCCATGATTGCTGGAAAAATAATCCACATGATTATATGGTAAGTATTGCCAAAAGCAAAGACAAAGGAAAAAGAAACGATGAGTGTCAGGCTGATTAGTATGGAAACAGGTTTTGTCCATTTTCCGAAGAGCAAAAAGAAATTTAAAACGGTTAGTATGATATTGAATATATTTAAAATCCATGCTGGAGGAAATCCATCGAAGAAAAAAGTAAGTCCGGGTTTGGCGTGGTAAAAGGTATCGGGGTAGGTTGCTATCCAAGAAAAATTAAAATGAAAAAGGAAAAAGAGGTTGAATAGGGCATAGCTGATTCTGCATAGCGCGAGGTTGTCCGGAGCTATGTTGTAGGATTCAAAAATCCAATAATCGAGCTTGGCTATCCATTTTGTTTTCATTAAAGTTTTATGATTTTGTTTGCTATAATTTCTTTTTCTTTAATCAAGTTGCCATTCTTTCTGGTGAGGTGTATTCGATGCCAAATGGCTTCAAGTCTCCCACTGTTCGCTGCCGTTAGATCTTTGAGTTTTTTTCTTAGCCAAACGATGAATTCTACATCTTCTGCTGCTTGGGATTCCGTTGAAAATACTTTTCTTACGGCAAAAAATCTTTGGGGGAGATGCATGCTGTCAAATAGTTGATGCCGATCTATAATTTGTCTTTTACCATTGTCGGAAATGAAAATAAGTTCAACATCCATATATGAAACGGTATTGTCTTTGAGTTGTTGATAACCAAACCGAGGCATCATGATTGCTGGGAACGGCTCTGGATTGTTATAGCAGTAATGCATCTGTAAGAAGAGAGCAGGGAAAACGAAGATGAAGAGCAATCTTATTTTTTTTTGCATGATAGGAATTAGTTTTGTTGATTCAATTTTTTTAACAATAAGTTTGTAAAAACACGACGGCCTTCCACGTTCAGATGATGATGATCTGAAAACAAACTATCCCTGTCGAAAAAAACAGATTCCATATTTATGACGGTAACGTGATCGAATTGTTGTACAAATTTTTCCAATTTTTTATGGGTAAGAATACCGCTTTTGTCCAATCCAGATAAAGCCTTTGTATAATTTTGCGTTAATGGCGTTTTTATATAAATGAGTTGAATGTCATGTTCTTGAGTTAAGGAAATAATTTTGTGCACATAATGTTTGGTTGTTGGGTCTATGATGCCGACTTTGTTCAGATAGTCAACATCTTCCTGAATGAATTGCTGTTGTTTTTCTTTGCTCAAATCACTAAACCGACCATTTGTTTTGTCTATTTCAAGTCCTGTCTTTTTATGGTAAAATAATCCCATGATTTTTTTTTTATAATAAGGAAGAAATGGGAAGAATTTAGCTTGAAGATAAACGGAAATATATTTGCCTAATTCCCCTTTACGGAAACCGACTTCAAAAAAGTTGACATACTTAATCCAGTAAATACTCCTCCGAAAATCATTAGGTTTGAAGGTGCCCGATTCAAAGGGGAGAATCAGCGTTTTGAATTTTTTATCGGTATGGCTTAAGATGTATTTTAGTTTGTAATAAGTTTCGATAAAACTTTCGCCGTGTGTGGTTGCTTTAACGGAATGAGGAAGCAATTCCGTATCTATAGCTCGATTCAGGCGCGAGTGCCCACCAATAAGATAATCAAAATTTTTAGGGGCCGTTTCAAAAGATTTGTCGCTTTGAAAAATGGTGTAAACATCCTGTTTTATTTTTGTTTCAAAATGAAAGTATAACCCTGCCCAAATCAATAAGATTGGAGAACAGAACAGAAATATATTTTGAATATTTGCTTTCATTTTAAAATTGAAAATAAATAAATGCGTTGCTTTCTTGCGCTGGCGTTAAAAATAAAAGACCAAAAAGTAGTAGGTATAAAATTCCCCACCTTAAAGCTCGATTTTTGTGTGCCAGAAAATTTATTTCGGTGTGCTTTCCTTGTAGGATGTAAACAAATTCCAAGATGAGCAAGCTTATAATACACATGGGTAATAAAGCAAGATCACTCAAAATATTTACACGATCCCAATTGTAATGCTCCAGCCAAAAAGAGCGCTGTATAATCATCAAGGCATCATCAAGACTTGTAGCCCACCAAATTACCCAAGTAAAAGCAACAAGATGGAAGGTTATAAATATAGGGATAAATTTACGAAACAGCGGCTTCTTTTCTAAAGAAAAATAGGCTAACAATCGCAGGGCAGGAGTTTTACCTAAGGTTTGTAAAAGGTAATAACTATAATGCAAAGTCCCAAAGAGGACAAGCTTTGCATCCGTACCGTGCCAGATGGCCACAGCCAGAAATACGAGATACAAATTGAGTTGTTGTCGCAGATAACCGCGTCGATTTCCACCTAGGGAAATATATAAATAATCGCGCATCCAATTCGTGAGGGTAATATGCCACCTCGACCAAAATTCCTGAATGGAACGCGATAAATAAGGTCGCCTGAAATTCTCCGATAATCGAATGCCAAAAAGAGTGGCTGATCCTATGGCAATATTGGTGTATCCAGCAAAATCACAATATACTTGCATGGCAAAAAAATAAACACCCAATAAAACAGGAGCACCCTGATAACTGTCGGGATGACTGAATATTTCATTCACATAAATACCGAGATTATCCCCAACAACCATCTTCTGAAATAACCCCCAAAGGATTAATTTCCCACCATTACTCAGGTTTTCAAAAAGGAAAGGATGTTTCTCATAAAACTGCGGAATCAAAGCGGATGATCGTTCTATCGGGCCGGAAACCAGCTGTGGAAAAAATGAAACATAAAGGGCAAAGATACCCAAATGGGTTTCCGCTTCCCGCTCTCCTCGATAAACATCTATACTGTAACTCAGGCTTTGAAAAGTGTAAAAAGAAATACCGATAGGCAACAACAAATCGGGTAGGGCAGCATGAAAAGGTAGGCCAAAATTCCCAAAAATAAAATTCAAATGATCGGCTAGAAAATTCAGATATTTAAAACTAATTAAAAATCCGAGATTCACTGCAAGACTCAAATATAGCCAAGGGCGTCTTTGCTGCTTGCTTTGAAGCGCACTCATTTTCAGGCCAACGACATAATCCACCCAAGTCGAAATGGCCAGCAGCATGGCATATTCAGCTTGCCAATTCATATAAAACAAATAGCTGGCCGTTAGCAAGAGTACCCATCTTTTGCTTGCTGTGATGCTGTAATAAAAAATGAGCACAACAACTAAAAATAAAAAATATTCTAGTGAGTTAAAAAGCATAGATAGATACAATCAACAATGATCAAGATGGTAATTTACCACTCAAAATCTTGCCCGACAAGTTTATATAAATTATAGTTCGGTTCCTCAAAAAACGCTTTCAATGCAAGGTAAGTTTTTGGATTTATTTTTTTACTATAATTGCCTTCATTCTGTTTTTTTAATTGTTTTTCTGACCAAATAAATTTTTTACAATTTAAAAAAGTAGTTGTTTTATCGAGTATTGCTTGCGTGTGTGCTAGCATTTTTTCTGTTTGCAAAATGAGGGTTTGTTCTCTAGAGAAATACTGTAAATAGGTTGTAATCTGTTTAGCATAAAGTCCCTGTTCCAGCAAGTAAGGCACGCTTTGTTTTCCTTGTTTTAAGTTGGCTAATTCTGTAACAACAGCCTCATCAAAGTTATTGAAAAAAGAAGCGGTTTTCAGTTGCCTAAAGAATTGTTGAATAAGGCCTTTATGCTTGGCAATTGAATGGTCCAGTTGTACTAAACTTTCCCGTTTGCGTTGATACATTTGAAATTGGGCAAAAGCCCGATCAATAGGATTGCGCAAAAGGATGATAATTTTCATGGCTGGATTAAAATGATACATACGTTTTGCTGCTTCCGCATGAAATAAATAGTGTGGACTAGCTTCAAAAGTTATGCATTTGTTTTTGTAAAAAAAATAAGGCCTCGGAAAATGATCTAAATACCAACTTGTATCCTTTTCATACAAATGATCCAACCAAAAATAATCAATTTCCTTTTCTGAAGGTGGCAGTATATCAGGGTGTTGACAAAGGTAATGGTACAATGCCGTCGTGCCGCATTTTTGTGCGCCGATAATTAGGAATGCTGGCCGAGTTTGGTAAGTGAGTTTTTTGAGCAAGGTGGTTTTATGGTTTGTTGGTGGATTT
>JAHDGC010000205.1 GCA_020627865.1 Saprospiraceae bacterium
TATCCTTGTCCACCCTCCCGAGATGATTCGCGCCCGGATAAATTCTAACCCCTGTTCCCTTGGCACTAAATGGTGTACCAAAATGGCCATTGAGCAAGAGCAGATCAATTAATCCATCGCCATTAAAATCAGCAGTGGCTGCACCAAATGCAATTCTTCCTTCTCCGTAAGGATCATCCGTAATGCTTTGGCGAGGTTCATATTTATTTTCAATCAACAACTCTTCTTTTACTAGTTTTTTATTTCCTTTTTCCGCAATCAGTTCTTGTACAGATTTGTAAATTGGATTGCCTGCCGCATCATTTCCCTGATTCAGAAAGAGGACACAAGGTTTTGCATCTGCCCTTTTCTCTGTATCTAACACTCCTTTTTCATTAACAGGCCGTGCGACAGGTCTTCCGGAATGAGGTACGAACAAATCTTGCAAACCATCTCCATTTGCGTCGAAAGTCGCCACCCCACGCATCGTAACAATATTGTTAGACATTCCGGCATCTCCAAGGGATTTTCCGATCTCTTCAAAACCTTTAATGCTTTCATCAAAGACCGCCTTGACATCCTGTTTCACGGCAACACCTTCATACTCCGACTTGGTCTCCATCTCTACATCCATCCCAAGTCTTTGTTTTATCAAACCAGATACAATATTCGCAGTATCATCCCCTTTTTGCATTTTCAATATTTGAAAACCTCCCGTGAGCAATATAGCTAACAGGACAATTCCGATACCGATTCTTTTAATTGTTTTGTTCTTCATAATGTAGTTTTTTATGAGTAATATTGTTATATACTCGTTTTTAATTTAAAGGGTATTGTCATCTCTATACGTTTCGTATACTGGTGGTTTGTAATTTGCATTACATTGTACTAATGTCTGTTTAAATGCTTGCATATTAATATCAAACTCAACTAAATCAGTAATCCTCTCGTAAGAGACCAAGGTACATCGGATATAAAATTGTCCATCCTTCTCAACAGTCCGAAGGTACACCTGTTCATAACCGTGAAGGTGATTATTAATTAATTTAAAATCATCCCCTTCGACATCCGCGAGATAGGCAAAAGAAGGTCTTGGCCCCTGTTTACGACGAAGGTATCTTCTCTCCAATGGTTCAGAAGCTAAGAAAACACCAACACCAAAAGATGGAATTACAAAATCATTTTTGACACTCAATAACGCTAGTGGAATATTCCCAAAGACCATCGCCTGTTTACGGGATTCATCAAAAACCCGGATCTCCAAATAATCCGTTTTCAAGAATTCTTGTCCATCATAATAAGATGTCTTTGGCGTCACTTCATATACTTCAGCTGTTGCCCATTTTTTCGTAAATGCTACTTCTGTTCTTTTGACAGGATTATAAATACCCGGTTCCTCAAAAGAGAACATTGCATACTTGTCTCCTTCCATCAACTCTCCTTGATTTTTCACCGTAATATCTTCTCCGTTGCGTTGTATTTTATAAAACTTCCGTTGAACTTTCCTGCGGCTGTCCTGATTAGAATAACTACCCAATAATTTTTCATTGTTGTAGGCAACTTCAGTATCTATAATTTTCTTCCCCCGCACGCGTAATCTGTCAAAGTCAATACTGACATCTTTGAATAACGCGGGGTCATCAAAATTGTGTGGAATTTTATCCTTTGGAATACCCGTTTGTTTTTCTAATAAAGAAAAATAAAAATCTCGGTTGAGTTCGAACCAACCATGATACATTTCTCCGACAGCATCGCTGGCACTGATTTCCCATAATCCAGGACGCAAACAATTATTCACCAAATTTATTCTTTTAGGAAGCACCCCAAAATTCGGTTGATATTTTCCATTTTCGAATACATATTCTCCCTTATCATTAAAAAGATTTTCTGAAAAACGGACACTGGCAAAAAGTTCGTTACTACTCTGAATCGGGATACCGATACCATTTCGAGAATATTCCGCTAACACAATATTCGCAATATCGAATTGATCATAATCCGTTCGGGGATAAGGCAATTGTGGTACAATATAATTCAGGTCTATGTTGTTCAGTTCCAAACGTTGTTGTTCTTCTTCATTTTCCAAGGTAACAGAAATCCGATTTCCTCCATCCTCCCGGATGGTAACATCGGACAACTTTCTCATATTTGAGGCATAGCGGTTTAAAGATTGCGTTGATGAATTAATGACTTTATCATCTGCAACACGGTGTTCCTTATCTAGTGCTATAACGGTTGTGTCTTCCAAACCTGACGAGTGGGAGCAGTCTTGGAATAGCAAGACAACTAATAAGAATCCAAAAATTTTTATTTTCATTAGTGTATATGTATTACTTTGTAAAACAATTCAAATATTTAAGGCAGAGTCCCGTACTAGAAGCGACCTGAATTCAGCGCTTTATCCGAGTACAGAATTTCGTATAGCAATACCATTTTGTTCAGATAAACATCCAAACAATTAGGCTAATTACTTAGCAATAACAACAATATGTACACAATAGCGGTTTAATTAGGCTTACAATATGTATTCCCATTCTCCCATTGCCTTCAAGCAACATGATGCAATCCTGCCATATGCACTCATTTAAACTATACAGGAATAAAGCGTGCAATAGTCATCAAAACCAATGCGTAGCCATTAAAGCTTGGTTCTTTAATAAAAAATTAATAATTGAAAAAATAATAAGGCGTAAAATCATTTCTAGTTATGAAAACTAAAAATGCGATCTAGTTTTTTAATGTTTAATTTTGCAATGAAAGTATCTCAAGTACATCTATGGATTTATAACTTTTTATACCTACTAACTCAAAAGTACGTATTTTTTTTTAAAAAAAATAAATGTTATAAATGAAAATTAAAGCACAAGTAAAATTTCTACTACATTGAGAAAGCACAAGACAATGAGTATCGTATTAAAATATATGTCAAAGACAAGAAATTTATCGTATTGATTTTTATTTTTGCAGCATCATGAAAAAATTTGAAATCAACAGACAACAACTCGGGATCCTTGGTGGGGGGCAATTGGGAAAAATGCTCTGCCAAGCAGCTTCCCGCTGGCAACTTCCGATTCATATCCTAGATAAGGATGCAACCTTTCCCGCAGCACAAATTGCCACAAATTTTGTTGCGGGTAACTTTAAGGATTATGATGATGTTGTTCAATTTGGCAAAACGGTGGATGTATTGAGCATAGAAATAGAACATGTCAATACTGCCGCACTGCACCACCTAAAAAAAGAAGGCCTTGAGATTCATCCTGCACCAGAAGCATTAGATATTATCAAAGACAAAGGACTGCAAAAACAGTTTTATGAAAAGCGAGAATTACCAACTTCCGAATTCACGTTGTTTGACACTGAAACATCTATTCAGTCCGCGATTCAAAATGGGCAACTGGCCTTTCCGTTTGTACAAAAATCTCGGACAGCAGGTTACGACGGACAAGGTGTTGCGGTTATTAAGGATGTATCAGATTTATCGAAGCTGATGGATACGGCTAGTCTTGTTGAGCCGCTTGTGGATATTGATAAAGAGCTGGCCGTAATCGTTGCACGAAATGCCGCAGGCCAAATTGCGTCCTATCCCGTTGTAGAGATGACTTTCGATCCAGAGGCCAACCTCGTGGATTGCCTGCTTTGCCCTGCACGGATTTCTTCGGATATTGAAGCACAAGCTACTGCACTTGCCCGTCGGGTGATGGAGGCCTTTGATATTTGTGGCTTACTGGCTGTTGAGTTTTTTTTGGATAAAACGGGTAAGCTCCTCATCAACGAAGTGGCTCCTCGAACACATAATAGTGGTCATCACACCATAGAAGCTTGTGAAACGTCTCAATTTGAACAACAACTCAGGGCGGTACTGAATTTCCCGTTGGGGAGCACGAAGTTGACAAGCCCTGCCGTGATGGTTAACTTATTGGGAGCAGAAGGATTTTCTGGCCCAGTGATCTACCAAGGCCTTGAAGATTGTCTGGCTATTCCGGGGGTACACTTGCATCTTTATGGAAAAACGACGACTCGCCCGTTCCGGAAAATGGGACACGCTACTATTGTGGATATGGATATAGACAAGGCATTAGAAAAAGCAAAAATTATCCAAAAGACTTTAAAAATTATCGCATGAAAAATATTATGGTAAGTATTATTATGGGTTCTGATTCTGATATGCCCGTGATGAAGCAGGCCGCTCAGGTTTTGCAAGATCTAGGTATTGCATTTGAGATAACGGTGGTCTCTGCGCATCGGACTCCCCAGCGGATGTTTGATTTTGCAACGCGGGCTCACGAGCGTGGCATAAAGGTGATTATTGCGGGTGCTGGCGGTGCGGCTCATTTGCCGGGGATGGTTGCGGCACTTTCTCCGCTTCCGGTTATCGGTGTTCCGGTGAAGTCTTCTAATTCCATTGATGGATGGGACTCCGTTTTATCTATTCTTCAGATGCCTAATGGGGTTCCGGTAGCTACTGTGGCCTTGAATGCGGCGAAGAATGCGGGATTGTTGGCGGCTCAGATTCTTGGGACGGGAGATGTTAATATTATGAATCGGATGGTGGCTTACAAGGAAGGACTGAAGGAAAGTGTTCGGGAGAAGTATGAAAATTTGGAACGTCGGGGATGGGAGGATTATTAGATTTTAGATCGCTGCGCTTTTAGATTTTAGATCGTTCGTTTTACTCACTTTTAGATCATTCGCTTTGCTCATTGTTAGATTTTAGACCATTCGCTACGCTCATTGTTAGACTTTAGACCTGCCTGTCCTTGCGGACACGCAGGCAGGTCGCTGCGCTTTTAGAAGTCAAACTCAGTAGTGGTGGTTGCTTGGGAGTTGATCTTTTGCAAAGGAGGGAACAATAACGCCAAATAATTGTTTGGTAGCATTGAAGACGATAGCACATTGGCTACACTAATCATCATCTTCCCATTCCTCCTCTTCCATGAGTCCGTCTATTTTTTCCACCAGTATTTTTGCCACACGGATTTGCTTCCAGCTTGCCCTGTAGCTTTTCATGCTTTTCAGTTTACTGATGTCTCGCCAATGCATCTTTTTTTCTTCGGCATATTCGATGTATTCTTCCCAATTTATCGAATTTTTCCAATACTCGTAATCATTGGGATCCCACTCGTAAGACATAGAATTAGTATTTAGTAAAACTAAAAGAATATTACACGCTATGGTTTCTCCTTTGCTGCTTTTTGCTCAATAAGTTGCTTGAGCACCTCCTCCAATTGTTCTGCACCGATGCGCTTGGACACAATCTCCTTTTTATCATCAAGGATAAAAATTCTCGGCGTACTTTTCACATTGTAAATCTGCTTATACTTGGAACGCAAGAACGGATCCGTTAAATTCAGCCAGCGCCCCATATCTTTTTCCTTGATGGTTTCCCAACATTTGGGCACATCTTTCATTACTTTCGTACAAACCGCAAAAACTTCGACCCCCTTTGTTTTATACTTGTCGTAAAATTCTATCATTTTCGGCATAGATTTTTTACAATGCCCACAATCCGGATCCCAGAAATATAAAACCGTAAAATCAGCATCGACCTCGTGCAAAGACATTTTGGATTTGTCTTCTTTTTCTAGCTTGATATCTGGAGCCGTTTTGCCGATCAAGATGGGTTTGAGGGTATTGGCATTATCTATAATTTTTTTGAGTTGGTCTTCTTTTGTCCAATCGGCCTCACCTGTTTCGTAATATTTTTCCACCAGACAAACATAGACCGCATCCATACCGACAATTTTCGATTGGGCGTATTGATTCAAGAAGTGAATCAGGTAATATTTGAAAGACTCCTCTGCCGGTTTCATTTCATCCAACATATACATGATGGATTGACAGATAGAATCCGGATGCTGGCGGGTCAGTTTATCAACATAATAATTAACTCGCTTAAATAAAATTGGACTTCGCACCAACCTTTCATCCGCGAGGTTTACATTATCGAAATAATGATTTTTATAGTAATAATATCTTTTGAGCTTAATGTCGGCCTCCTCTCCTTCAAATTCAGGGATTTTTATCTCTGTTTGCGACTTAATCAGTAAGGTCGTAATACTATTGGGGAAATCTTTTACGATGCGCTCCTGCTCTTTGGAAACTTCCCCATCAATGGCATCAAGTTGCTTGGATAGTTTCCCTGTTTCCTCCCCTGCCTTTTCTTTTTCCTCAATCTGCTTCCTCAAGGCATCTGCGGCAGGTCTTTTCTCCGTAAGGAAAGTCATATAGTTATAGAACAACTCATTTTCCTTCGAGCCTTTAATTTTCATTTTCTTATTTGGTTCCAATGCATCTGTACTCACTTCAAAATGCTGGTCATCATCTATCAAGAGCTGAAAATAATTGTTGTCCGGCGCCATAATCACGAGATAAAAACCATGTCCTAATGCTTCTTCTCCTTCAAAGACAAAGCTCCCTTTTTTATTCACCTGAACCGTATCTTTAAGGTATTGCTTATCCCCAAAATAGTATCCAAGATACAATTCCTTCTCCGCATAGTTATCCAGTTTTACTTCAATCTTATATCCATTTTCTGCATGCCCTATATTCAGCATTAGGAGTACAAAAATTCCACAAAGCAGCATGTTAAAAACTTTCATAGTAATTACAAGTAAAAAGTTAAAAGTATTAAAAGTAAAAAGCTCTCTATATTAATAGTATTTTTCACAAAAAAGCTGTTGTATAAACTAGCCTTTAACAAAAGGATAACAAAGAAAAGAAATCTTTTCAAGAAAAACGCCTTGTAACATTAAAATATTACAAGGCGTCCTTATCATTTATGGAGAAATATTATTCCCCACCGTTTCCGTTAGATTTGGATTTCGCATCAATGACTTCTTGCCTGATTTTTTCCAATTCATCTTGCGCTAGGCGTACCTGCTCTTCTATATCATCAATCCTTGCTTGTTCTTCACTAATGCGCAAATCAGTTTCTTCCTTCACTTTATTGATTTCTTCGGAGGCTACGCGTTTGGCTTCGTAAATACCATCAGATGCTTCTTTCTCTGCTAAGGAAATTTCTTCCAATGACTTCAAGCGAGCGGCTTCGGCATCCTCGTTGAATTTGGTTTTCTTTTCCATAAGCGTTTCCTGCTCCTTGGCAATTTCCCCTTGGTGACTGATCTGCAATGCAGCCATTTCCTCTTTATTTTGCGCGTTCAATTTTTCTATCTCGACTTTTTGTGCATCTTGTATTTTGATAATTTCCTCTTTGGATTTGGCTTCTTCTGCCACTACTTCATCCGCCAATTCTGCTTTTCTGTTCGCAGTTTCTGTTTCTGCTAACGCAATTTCCTCAGCAGCATTACTCTTGGCTACAGAAATTTCTTTAGCAGCGGCTTCTTGCGCTTCGGCAATGGAATTTGCAGCAGCTTCCTTAGCCTCAAGAATTTCCAATGAAATCGCTTCCTTTGACTTGGCCGCATCTTCCTTAAATACCTTGACCTCATTAGCCAATTGTTCTTGGATAGATGCAATTTCTTGTGCTGCTTGCTCCTTAGATGCCGCTACACTATTTGCAGCCTCCTGCTTTTCTGCAGCTGCTGCCTCTTTGGCTGCCCTTACGGCCTCAGCCTCTTCCGATTGAATTTTGGCAATTTCTTCTGCGGCACTTCTTTTCGCTTCCGCTACTTCCCCTGCAGTTTTTTGATTCTCTAGGGCTGTTTCCTCCTTAATTTTAGCAATTTCACGAGCCGACTCTTCCTTGATTCTGGAAATCTCCTTTGCCGCGTTTTCTTTTGCCCCCTGCACTTCTTTTGCCGTCAATGTTTTACTTTGTTCCTCATGCGATTTAGCCGCCTTAATTTTTTCAGCAACTTCATTGTTAATATCAGCCAAGCGTTTGTCTGCTACTTCCTTTGCTTTGGCAATATCCGTAGCATAATCTCCTTTTGCAGACTCCGCATTCTTACTGGCTTCTTTTACTCTAGTTTGAGATTCTTCTAATGCTTTCGCAATTTCTTCACCCGCCCGTTTTTTAGCCGCCATCACTTCCTCTGCGGATTGCTTTTTCACTTCCTCTTCTTTTGCTTTTGCTGCCGCGATAGCAGCCTTCACCTCTTCCTGTATGCGCGTAATTTCTGCGGTAGCTTTTTCCTTTGCAGCCATAACATCTGAACCGATCTTTTCCTTTTCTGCTTGCGCATTTGCTTTGGCTTCGGCAACTTTAGCCGCTTCCTCCTCCTGAATGGCCTTGATGGATTCTGCCGCTTTTGCTTTTGAGGCAATCACATCTTCGGCAGTCGCTTTCTTCTCTGCCGCCGCTTTCTCCTTAGCTGCCGCGACTTCACTTGCTTCTTCCTCTTTTGTCTTGGCTATTTCTTCCTTAGATTTCATTTTTTCAACAGCAACTAACTCATTAGTTTTGTTGATCTCCTCGGCAGCACTCTGTTTAGTTTTAGCAACTTCAAGCGCATTGGCTTCTTTTTGCTTCGCCAAACTTTCTTTTAATTCCGTAATTTCTGTAAGGCTAGATTCTTGGATCAAGGCCTTTTCCTCCTGTGCCTTTCTCCTAGCTTCCGCTACTTCAAAAGAGATCTTCTGTCTTTCTAGTACAGCATTTTCTTTAATTTGGGCAACGCTCTCTGCCGTTTCTTCTTTTACTTGTAGGATTTGCTCCGATGCTGTTTTCTTGGCAACAACAACATCTTCTACGGTCTTATCCTTTTCTTCCTTGGCTTTTCTTCTCGCTTCCGCGATAATTTCCGCAGTTTCTTCACGGATACGGCCTAACTCCCCTTGTGCCGTTTCACGGGCACTCGCTATTTCATCAGCATATTCCAGTTTGGCCAACTCTAATTTTTCTTTAATGCTCTTTATCTCTTCTGCTGCTAATGCTCTTGCCGCAGCCACTTCCTCCGCAGATTTCACCTTAGCATCCTGAACCGCCATATCTGCTTTATTTTTGGCTTCGACAACACTAATATTGATTTCTTCAATTTTCGTAGTGGCATTAGACTTTGCATCCATTACAGATTCGGCAGATTCTTTCTGAGACAATGCAATTTCTTCCTGTGATTTCTTTCGAGCATCTAACACTTCTTGTGCAAACTGTGCTTTTTTCGCTTCGGCATCTTCCTTGGCAGCAGTTACAGCCTGAAGCAAAGTCATCTTTACTTGTTCCCCTTTCGCCTTCTCTGCTTGGATTTCTGCACGGATTCTTTCTTTTGTATCCGCCAATTCCTGACGCAAAGCCGCTAATTCTTCATCATTGAGCTGGCTAATATCTGCAACTTTCCGAACTTTTTTAGAACCTCCAGTCGAACTAATTGGCCTAGTGCCCTCTCCAGACGAAGCCTTGGAAGTTGGAGTAAAAGTCGTATTATTTAACTTAGTATCTCTAACCTTACTCCTATCAAGTGTATTATTGAAACAGCCAACAAGATGCTTAAACTCTGCCTGACGGCTCCCATTCACAGTGAACTTCCGCATCTCATTACTGATATTATTCTTAATATAGATTGTACTGACGGATATGCTTTTCATCCAGTCAATAGCCGCAAGATCCAGTTGAAGCACATTAGTATGTACCGGAGTATTGCCATCCCGCTTGAGTTCCCCCATCCCGATAAAGCGATAGCTCCTCCGGTTTTTGCCTGCATCCATGAATATGATTTCATCATCCTGATTAAATTCCACCCCACTAAAAGAATAAAATTCCGCAACAATACCTTTCGGTGTATTTTTTAATGCTATGGAATAAGAATAATTCCCCCTGATGACCAGCTTCTGCAGAATAGTCTCCAAACGCTGAACACCGGTGACAACCTTGTTTTCGGTAAGTACAGCACCGCATTGGGCAGAGAGCGAAGAAGTCGGTTGCAGAATTATTGCGAATAAAAGAATAACGAATAAAATGAAATTCTTCATAATTTTATGGGTTTTACAGAATAAACAAAATTTACTTTCCTGAGACTTTAGGGAACTGGCAAAAAATAAGCTACATATCTTGACTGCTTCTTTTGCTCCCGTTCGTGGCATCCATCGGTGCCCCTCATGTTACAAAAATCCTCATTTAGCGCTGCTAAACTCCGGTTTTTGCGCCTTGTCTGGAAACAAAATAAACTAGTCAATTTTGCGTACATTATTTATTTCCAGC
>JAHDGC010000206.1:0-8426 GCA_020627865.1 Saprospiraceae bacterium
ACGGAAATACCATTAGACAAACTAAAACAACCATCCAAATCCGAAAGGTTATTCCCTGCGGCTAGGCCTGCTAAATCATCCTCGTAAGATAAATGGTAAACAATGCATACACCGACGCCGGCTCCATCAAAATCAGGTGCTGTAAAACTTGGCGGCAAGCCTAAAATATTGCCACTTTCATCCGTCACGACCCATTGGCTATTGCTACCGGAAGCATCAAGCACGGTAATCGCATCGGCAGGAATATTATCGGCGGCTCCATCTACGATGAACTCAAATGGGCCACCGATCAAGATACCGCCATTTACATCGCATATGGCTTCGGCTACTCGAATGACGGGAATACCATTGGACAAGCTAAAGCAGCCATCCAAATCCGAAAGGTTATTCCCTGCGGCTAGGCCGATCAAACCATCCTCATAAGCCAAATGATAAACAATACATACACCGACGCCGGCTGCATCAAAATTGGGCGCCGTAAAACTTGGCGGCAAGCCTAAAATATTGCCACTTTCATCCGTCACGACCCATTGGCTATTTGGGCCATAAGCATCGGCCAGCATAATCCCGTCGGCAGGAATATTATCTGCATTACCATCTATGATAAACTCAAATAGCTCACCAGACAATGTACCACCACTGACATCGCAAGTGTTCGTCTCTTGTGAAAACAAGAAACCATGAAAACAGCATACTAAAAAAAATAGTGTAAGAATTTTGTTTTTCTGCATAACTAGATTGTTTTAATACAAGTTCGATGATGCATTCTATCATAGCATAGCTCTCCCTACCTTTCCCCATGCTCATTCGGAGAAAGTTCATAAATAAAAAAAATAGACTTATTGGCAGATTTGGGACAAATCAGGATACACTACGACTATGACAGAATCATATCATCTTGCCTGCTCTTGATAAAAAAGAATTTTAGAGTATTGTCCTATTGTTAGCGAAGGAAGGGGATGGAGACAATACAAATATAATATTTATTTAGGAATAAAACTGTCGTAGCAACACCAATACTACCTTCCAAATAGGTCATCGTGAAGACATTTCCGATCGTATTATAATTCAAATTAATACCATAATAGTATTACTTCAAACTCAAAAAAGCTACTGTTTTTAAAACAAAATCCGCCTTACTTTGTAGTATTAAGATAAAATGCAATTAATCTAAAATCAAAAAAATGACCACACTTAAAGCGGGCGATACTGCCCCTGACTTTTCTGCTCCTGACCAAGATGGCAAGGTGATTTCTCTTGCTGATTTTAAAGGGAAAAAACTCGTCTTGTTCTTTTACCCCAAAGATAATACCCCTGGCTGTACACAGGAAGTGTGTAATCTCAGAGATAACTATGAAAGTTTCAAAAAAAATGGCTACGAACTGTTAGGTGTTAGCGTGGACTCTCAACGCAAGCATCAGAATTTCATTAAGAAACATGATTTGCCCTTTCCGCTATTGGCAGATACGGAACATACAGTTGTTAATGCATATCAGGTATGGGGCGAGAAGCAAATGTTCGGAAAAAAATATGAGGGGATTTACCGGACTACTTTTGTTATTGACGAAAAGGGGATTATAACGGAGGTGATTGCTAAGGTGAAGACGGATGCTCATGCGGAGCAGATATTGTAGTCTCTATAATTTATAATGCCAGTTCATGTAGTATTTCTTGTCCCTACATGAACTGGCATATCTTTATTTACCATCATCGAAATTGGTAGCCCTTATCCTATATCATTCCCCATTTACCAAACAAGATTCTTACAAAGAATTATTTTTTAGATATAAAAAGCGTTTCTATCAAAATCTGATAAAAACGCTTTCCTTGTTTTATAAATACCTCTAAAAGGGCAAATATTCTAAAACGGCAAGTCATCATCAAAACCTGATCCCGGGTCATCTGCCATTGTCGGGAAATCATCCGCTTTTGCAGAAGCTGCATTATTGGCAACGGGTTGCTTTGCAGCCACACCGTCCAAACGCCATGCATCAAGATTGGTGAAGTAACTGGTTCTACCATCCTTGGTATATTCTCTTCCTTTCAGGGAGAAAGTTACCTTTAGTTCATCTCCTTCTGAATAAGGATCTAGTTTATCACAATTGTTTTGGGTAAGTTGAAACTTGATGAGCTGCGGGTATGCGCCATCTTCAATTTCTACGACAAATTCTCTTTTCTTGAAAGAATCCGTTATTTGTGCCGTGTCAAATTTTTTATATAGTCTTCCGGTCAATTCAAAAGCCATTACGATCTAAGTTTTATAATTGCAAAATATATACCGCAAGCGGTGTAAAAAGTGATTAGTTGTTGGTGATTACCTGCCTGCTTATCAACACGACAGGCAGGATGCGCGCTTTCCTAGCTTTCGATCACTAAAACTATTCCTGTGTTGCCTTTCCGCCAAAAAACTCAACATAGAAAATCACGTTCTTATCCCGTTCAAAGTATTAGGCGTGCAAAGATACGAAGACTTTTGTATAAAGACTACTATAATATTGTGGATTTTATGCCGTCAATCTATATATATCGGTCGGATTATTACACAAAATGGCCTTATTGCCCCTTACGGCAACCGGAGCTTTAATCAATTCTGGATTGTGCAACAACACCTTGAGCCAATCTTCCCGATCAAATTCTTTTCCCCGCAGGTTTTTTTGATAAAATGGATGTGCTTTATTCAATAGTTCTTTCGGTTCTTTTCCAAGTGAAAGTAATATCATCTGCCAACTGGTATTGGTCGATGGGTTTTGGTTAAAAGCATAGGTACGGATATGCGGGCTTACACTGCGTGCAAATGCTACTGTTTTCTTGTCTGCGTTAGATTCCGGGTTGTAATAAATTAATATTTCGCGATTGTTCGTCTTCATGGATCATTGTTTTACATTACCAATAATTTACAAAATCATAACAATATACAAATATTAAATAGCAAAACAAAATTCTAAAAACAACAGATTTTACTTCTTTTCCAAGAAAACAAGCTCAACCCTATATCGAGTCTTGATGATAACTAAAGTAATCTTGAAGAAAAGACTTAATAATTTGACCTTTGTGCTAACAAAACAAATTATATAAACATAATATATTACTTCCTATCCGGTAGTAATATATTATCTAAATTTTTTCAATAAAATTTTGAATCATGAAAACCTTCACTCTTACTTGTCCCAAGAACTTTAGAATGCTTGAGCAAAGCCATAAGGGCAAAAAACTTACAGCAGCATAAAGCTCGACTTTCTTATCCTTGGTGGGCAGTTTTCACGTAAAAGCATTACTCCCTTTGACGACTAATGCCGCCTTTAATTATTGAAAATCAAGAGTAATATGGAGAAGATATAAAGCTATGAAATTTTTATTTATTACTCACCTGTTACCCTAAGGACACAGAATTAAATCCCGAGCAGTTTTTAAAGTGCCTCAATTCAAGATAAGATTAGTTTTCCCAGGCTATTAAAATTTTGTTTTGAGGTACTTTTTAACTCATTTTTTTCTGTCGGTTCAACCAACAACGCATCACACCAACCCTATTATTCTTTATCAAAAACGCATAATAGCTATTGTTCACTGTTTAATTGGCCATTAAACATAATTGCACATTCGGTGCAAAACAAAATTTATCTATTTTTAAACCAAAAAAAATAAACCAAATCAACATGAAAAAGGCAATGCATGATACTAAAGACGAACCAACAGCAATTGCGACTGGTCAAAGCCAAGTTATTGGCAAATCATTTTCCGCAAAGCAAATTTCCAATATTATCAAAACGGACAATAGTTGTCTGATCGGTTTTTTGTTTCGGGTAAGCAATCTAGGTTCTGACGCTCGACCTGACCACGACATCATTATGAAAAATGTTTACTTTGATGAAAATCAACGTACGCTTTTAACAACCGATTCCGCGGTTTCAGGGACAATCGAGTTGATTGCTTCTGGAGAATCCCCCGATGTTAATGCTCCAAAAGAAGTAGAATTCCATCAGAAAGCCATGAAAAAACAGGGATATTTCGGATGGGCTTTTATCTCGCGTGACGAAATGTTTCTTTTCACGGAATATTCTGAAAAAATTCTGGTTTCCGGAGCAAAAATTATTGCAGGGCAAACCGGACAATTTATTGATCCTATCCCCAAACCTTCCGAGCCTTACTTTACACTGAAATTTGAAGCCGACCTCCTCCGGGCAGCATCCCGCGAGGCAGAGGCAAAAAGAAATGAAATGGATGATACTACAGCAACAGAAACTGCAACAAAGTTAATCCCACACACTGCTGTATCTATCGACCAATACCCACAAGTACTGTTCGGCTCGCCCTGTCCCCCTTATTGGAAAAACTTAAACACTGCTTCTACATTACGCCCAGAGCAATCAGTGGTGGATGACAAAACGGCAGGAGAATCACATGGAAATCAAAACTAGTGTGGAGATTCCTAATCCGCTTTGTTTTTGATTTTTTAATTATTAAATCTATCGGAATTTATCCCTTTAAATTCCGGTAGATTTATTTGTATTTTTGGGTTTTAAACCATCTAACCAGAACAACAAAACTCGTAAGCTTAACATCGTTAATACCCAGTATGTTTTTACGACAATTAATTTTCTTCACTTTATGTTCTTTGGTATTCTCTTTAACGGGATACAATCAAAACCCATATTTTCACATTCAGTCCTTAACCGAGTTTAAAGACCTTGAACGCAATGATTTTCTATTCAAAGATAGGGAAGGCTATGTTTGGGTCAGCACAATGTCCGGTCTGGATCGTTATAATGGTCTAGATTTTCATTCTTATCCAACAGGCAAAGCAACTCTTGGGAATATAAAAGGAGAATATATTCAGGGAAATTTGATTGAAGATCAGTATGGGGATATCTGGTTTGCGACCTATGAAGCCATCAATAGATACAATAGATTATCTGATGATTTTTCCGCTTTTCAGGTTTGCAATACTGCCGGAGATAATATTAAACAACAATATCACGTTTTCCATATAGACAACGAGACTGACGAGATTTGGTTATTGGCTGGCGAAGAAATATTTTGCCTCGATCTTAGGCAGCCCAGCCAGTATTGCAGACTCCCATATACAACGGGTGGGAGAAGGTTTTCTTACAAAAGAAATGCAACAAACAACACCTGCGCTATCTATGCCTTTCCATGGGCTAGTGGGCCGGGCTTCGAGCTATTCACATCAGATGGCAAAGGCAATTGGTCTCATTACATCGATTCACTTGACACATTTGGTAAGCCTCAAATTACACAGGGCATTATTGAAAATGATTCTATCATCTGGATGACTTCAAGGAAAGGCTTGATTCGATTTAACCAAAAAACAAAATATTCCTCATTGTTCAAAGCTGACGAAGATAGCACCGGGATTGCCAATGGTTTGTTTCTCCAAGAAAATCAACTTTTGCTTTCTGCTAAGGAAAACGGGCTGTTTATTTTTGATACTCAAAAAGATAGTTTTATCACACACATTCAAAAAAACGATATAAACAAAATCTTATCCAATAGTCCAAGTGAAATTTATCAAGACGAGGAGCAACAAATTTGGATTTCTCATGATGGTTATGGTGTCGATAAGATGTCCATTAACCATAAAACAGGGTTTAAAGTATTCCCTAATGATAAAAATGTACAGGTTATGGGTGAAATTAAGCATATCATTACCGGAAAAAATAATTCCTTTATCGCCCTTACCCAAAAAGGCCTTTTTCCTGTCTGTAAAGAAGAACAAGGTTATTATTTTAAGAACAAAAAAGCCAACACAATCAAGAATTTAGAAACAGGTTCTTGTGAACAAGATAAGCAGGAACGAATCTGGTTGGCCTCACCTGATGCCGTTTACTTGCACAATGGCATAACAACACGTAAACTCAAGCAGTTTGATGATAGACAACTTTACTTCATGTATAATTTATCCTCTGGTAAAAATTTCATCACGAGTTCTACAGCATTCATGGAAATAAATGCTGCCGGACAAACATCACAAGTGAAAAATTCAGCTACACTTCCAGATAAAACCGAAGCAAGCTATCACCGGCTATTCGAACACAGTACTGGAAAAATCATGCTTTCTATTAATGCAAACCTTTTGGCCGTTTGCTCCTATGAAGCCGATTCCTTAAAATTTGAAAAGCTCCTTGACATCGGAGCGGACATTTTTTCTTTTTATGAAAATAAGGCAACTGGAACAATCTGGATGGGCACCTCAAAGGGTGTTGCTCAAGTTGATACTGCCGGTACCGTCAACTTCTTGTTACAGGAAGATTGGGAAATTGGTGCTACGAATATTTACGCTGTCATTGAAGATAATAACAATAGATTGTGGATAACATCTGGCAACGGCCTCTGGTCTTACAACCTGAATGAAAAAAAACTGAACCGATACAGAAAAGAAGATGGACTCTGTAGCGAATCTTTTTCTATGGATGCTTACCTCAAGAATGATGATGGGACAATATGGCTAGGAACCAACAACGGCCTACTCTACTTCTACCCTGACTCTATAAAGCTTCCTCCTTCCAAGACAATTGTCCAAATTGAAAAAGCATGGATCAATGATGGCTTATACGAAGGAGAGCGTTCAATTGCCCAAACAAGAAAATTAGACCTTGCATACAATCAGACTACGCTCGCATTCAAGTTGAATGTGCTTGACTACATTTATCCCACTTACAATAAGCTCCGTTATCGGCTTAAAGGGTATGATGACAAATGGAAGATGGCCACGAATGGCCAGATTATAAAATTCACAAAAATACCCGCCGGAAAACATTATAAGTTGGAAGTGATCGGGATGAATGCTCATTACAGGGAAAGCCCATTAAAAACATTGGATATAAAAATTGCGACTCCTTTTTGGCAAACTTGGTGGTTTTTATTGCTGGTTACTGTGAGCGGCGGCCTTACAGTTTGGGGGATAACAAGAGGATACATGAATAGAAAACTACGGGAACAACTAATTATCCTTGATCGAAAAAAAGCACTAGAAGAACAACGCAAAGCACTAGCAGATGACCTACACGATAATGTCGGCAATGACTTAAGTGAAATCCTACATATCAGCGACCTTGCAACGTTGAAAGAACCGAACGAAATGAAAAAGGAGTTTGAAAAAATTGCCGAACTGACTACTGATTCGATTATGAACATGCGATTTATGATCAATATTCTCGAAACAGAAATTGATACCATTACCGGATTATTGCGCATCTTACGAGAATATAGCAACAGATTGTTTACACGACACGAATTGAATTGTAAAATAAATTTCCCTGAAGAAATCCCAGGCTATAAAATCGAAGGGAGATTTAAATGGACCTTTTCGCTTTTCTTTAAAGAATGCCTCGGGAACATCATCAAACACGCCCAAGCTTCGCAGGTAGAACTTTCCGTATACTTTGAACAGGATACCATGTGTATAGAGGTAAAAGATAATGGTATCGGTTTTGATATTACCGAGCAATCTGGGAAGGGCAAAGGATTATTTACCATGAAAAAAAGAGCAGAATTTTTGGAGGGTACCGTACAGATTAATGCCATGCTCGATCGAGGAACCTCCGTCTGCTTGAATATTCCACTTACAGACAAAAAAATTCTCCATATAACTAAAGTAACCTAACCTAACACCTTTGAATCATTTATTTTTGAACAAAAAAGTATGAATAACATTACAAAAATTAGCATCGTTGAAGACAGAAAACACATCAGGGAAAACCTAAAAACACACATCAACCATACTAAAGATCTGTTCTGTATCAGCACTTACGACAACGCAGAAGACGCACTTAAAGGCCTTGTGATAGATAAACCGAATGTGGTTATCATGGACATTGGCTTACCTGAAATGAGCGGGACAGAATGCATGCTCCGCGTAAAGTTAAAATGCCCAGAAATCGCCTTTTTAATGTACACCATTTTTGAAGAAGATGATAAAATTTTTGATGCCCTAAAATCAGGGGCCAGCGGTTATATCCTCAAAGAATCTAGGGCCAGTGTCGCCATAAAAGCCATTCGGGAGTTTATTGACGGCGGCGGCCCCATGACTCCAACCATAGCCAGAAAGGTCATTGACAGTTTTCATAAATTTAATTTTAAAAATGAATTAATAGAAGAACTGACCCCGAGCGAATTTAACATTATCAGAAAAATTGCGGAAGGCAAACTCAACAAGGAAATCGCGGATGAGCTAAAAACAACGGAAGGATACATAAAGGTTTGCATCAGCAGAATTTATAAAAAGATTCATGTTAACAATAGGGTTGAGGCCTTGAACAAGTATATTAATTCTGCGAATAAAAAACCGCTGTAGAGTCGCGATGCATCGCGGCTCTACAGCGGTTTTGTCAAATAAAAAAAACTCCTCTCCGAACATTATCAGAGAGGAGCCATCCCAAAAACCGATTTTAAAGCATTCTTAAACCGGT
>JAHDGC010000206.1:8526-10075 GCA_020627865.1 Saprospiraceae bacterium
GAAATCAAAGATCTCTTAATCAACCAGTATCATCTTTTTCGTAGCAGAATCAGTTTCTGTATCAAGCTGGTAGTAAAGCATACCAGTAGAACCTAACTCATCACGATCAAGTGTAATTGTGTGCTGTCCAGCAGAGAAGTTGTCTGTAACAACTTTCAATACCTTACCAGAAACATTGTAAACAGTCAATGTAGCGTTAGAAGCTTTTGGCAAGTTGAAGCTGATGTTTGTAACAGACTGGAACGGGTTAGGCTCATTCTGGAACAATTCAAATTCAACACCAGCAACAGTAGTTACTTTATCACCATTGAAGGCAATAGCAACATTCAACTCTGTAGCGTCAGCCGTGTAAGCCTCAGCAACAGTAGACTGCGTACTGATCGTCAATACATCACTCAACTTAGCAGCTGTAGTAGCCTCGATTGTTAAAGTGAATACAGTTTGACCATCTTTCAACGTAGCAAGGTTCACGTTGTCCCAGCTGGTCGTAACGATACCCTCAGCAGTTTGTGTAAGACCGAAGTTCTCAGCAGAAAGTTGCTTCAAGTTTCCAGCCTCAACATCTACGATTTGAGCAGCGTTGGTATCCAACTCAAGTGCGAATTGGTAACCTAACATCTTCGTGAAATCGTTTGCTTTGAAAGCAACCGTGTAAGTTTGGCCAGCTTCCATCTTAACGTCAGCAACATCGAAGACCAAAGTACCTCCGAAGGTACGGTTTTGAACACCAAGTAAAGTGTTAGGAACAGCAGAACCGTTAACGTCACCTATTTTCACAGCAACGAAGTCAGCGCCCATTTCATTCACATTCAACTCATTGATGTTGATTACCTCTGGGAATAGAGTTTGGAATGGATTAGTAGGATTAGGGAACACGAAGTCCTTCTCTACGAATCTCCAAGATGTATTGCTTGCCAATTCTGTATCAATGTTAAGGATCAAACGACGAATCTGAACCATATCCAATGTAGTTACGGTACCAGAGTGGTTAGCATCCGCAGCGATGATTTTGTATGGAGAATCCAACTGTGTCAAGCCCAAGATGTGCTTGCTTACCAATACAAGGTCATAAGTAGTTACACCATTCAAGTAATCAACATCTTTCTCAGGAGTAACTGTGTAGTTACCACCTAGTAAAGCATTGTTGAAGTGGAATGCTCCGTCGTTACCCGTAAGGATAGCAGGAATAGAAGTGGTTCCTGTAATGTCAATGTTTACATCTTCAACCATTTCTTCAAATTCCGTTTCAACGTGACCCGCAATGTCAGCAAGTTCGCCTTCTGGGCAAATGTTGTTGTTGTCTTGAATTACAACGTAAGTCGTACAGTAGTCCCAGTTTCCAGCTTCGTCGATAACGTAAAGCTCAACGTTAGGGAATCCTAAGTCACCACAATCGAAAGATACATTGGTATCAAGGTTCAATACTTGGTTAAGGCTAGTCAACGTATTTTGGTTATCTGTCACTTTTCTGATACGAAGACGAAGATCGTCTTGAGCAGTACAGTTATCAAAACTTCCGCTTGTTCCAGGTGCGTTGAAATCAGAAGCC
>JAHDGC010000207.1 GCA_020627865.1 Saprospiraceae bacterium
AAAGCTATTTTTTTGGACAACACCAATCACAATAACACTAATTTTTATATATTGCATGTTAATTTGCATTGATTATTGCCATAATTTATAGTTAATTGCAAAATATTATCACTTTGCATAATTCCTGCGGGATATACAAAGACATAAAACATCTTATCAAAAGCCAAAATAATAGTATGGGAAAGTACACTATTCACTCCGGAAAGTCCGTATTAAACCTCAAAAAAAGCAGAAAATTTGTTGGGATAAAAACCAAAAAAAATAAAGACTTCAGCAAATCCAATGATGTCAAAAAGTCAGTTTACAAAAATCTGGGCGGCTTCCAAATTGTGGAACTGAACAAGGATGGAGAAAGCCTGGATCAAAAACTCGACGATGTCAGGAGACGGAGAGATGTGGAGGTGGGCACCCATGTTTACGTAGCGGATGGGAGTAAAAGGCCACTCATTCCAACAGGAGAAATCTACATCGTTTTCCAGAGCAACACCAACGAAGAAGAGCAACTGCTCGCCCTCGATGAATTCAAACTGGAACTGATCGAAAGACGTGCTTCCAACAAGATAATTGCAAAAGTCACCAAAAACTCTCCGAACCCGATAAAGGTCGCAAACCTCATGGAGAAAGCTTCCTTGGTGAAAATGGCAGAACCGGATATGGATGCCCTACTCGATCATTATGCCGACCTTATCATGCCAGATGATGCCTTGCTGGATCATGAATGGCATTTGAGGAATTCGGGCTTCGTCGTCGATTTTGATAAAAGGCTCAAAAAAGGAGCGGATGCAAAAGTGATTGATGCCTGGGAAAAAATAGGCAGCTTGGGTTCCCGTGAGATTGTTGTTGCGGTTATTGATAATGGTTTCGACCTGACGCATCCTGACCTCAAGGATAAAGTTTACAAACCTTATGATTTGTGGACACAATCTTCTAATCTCGAACAGGGTGATCCCCGCTTCACACATGGTACGCCTTGCGCTAGTGTTGCTGTTGGTGCTTCCAACGGTTACGGCATCACGGGAGCGGCTCCGAATGCGCGCTTCATGCCCGTTAGTGGCACCTCGTTCAGTGCGCGGGCAACAGAAGAAATGTTTGATTATTGCATTAACAATGGCGCCGACATCATTAGCTGTAGCTGGGGAACGACAGACTCCGCATTTACCTTAAATCCACTCAAGGAGGAGGCTATTGCCAAAGCCGCGAGAGAAGGCAGAAATGGCAAAGGCTGCATTGTCCTGTATGCTGTTGGCAATGATGATCTGGATTACGTGAGTTTTTATTCTGCACATCCTGATGTGATTGCCGTTGCAGCATCTACCAGTCAAGATGTTCACGCAACCTACTCCAATAGAGGCAGAGAAGTAACATTATGTGCACCTTCCAATGGGGATTGGCCGATAACGGCAGCCAGAGCCTGGTGGGACGAAGGCGTGAGCTGGGAAACCGGGGAATACCGCTACTGGCGGGACGGGCAGTCGCGAGGAGATAAATACAAGCATTTTGGTGGCACTTCCAGTTCTTGCCCTTTGGTCGCCGGAATTTGTGCCTTGGTACTTTCCGTAAATCCCGAGCTAACAGCCAAGCAGGTTAAGGAATTGCTTTGCCGGACGGCGGATAAAATTGGTTCTCCTGCAGATTATGATTCTAACGGCCATTCTCGCAAATATGGACACGGCAGGGTTAATGCAGCGAGAGCTGTCCAGGAGGCAATGCGCCTCAAAGATGCCGGCAATGTTGTCACTAGCGAAGTTGAAGAACATGTCGGTTCCGGTAGGGGCTTGTTCCGTTTTAATGTAGAGCGCCAGGTGTCCAAAGGTTGGGGTATCCAGATTGGGGCATTTGCAGAATATGGCAATGTTTTGATTCAGGCGGAGAAGTTGCAACGCACGTTCAGTGCACCCGTTGTTGTCAACATTAACGAATTGAATGGCAAAACGGTTTATAAGGTGGTCGTTGGTGCTTTTAGTGCTAAAACGGAAGCCAAGAAACTTCAGGGGCATATGAAGGAGCTTGGGGTAAATGGTTTTTTGCGAAATCTGAAGGATTTGGCTTGACTAGGAAGTTATTTCCGTGTATATACTATAAGTAAAAGCAAAGGAAAATTGCGCGTATGCAACCCCATTGGGATGTAGGGGTGCGAAGGCAAAATATTCCTTTGCCCCCGATATGTTATACACTCATTTAAAATAGTCAACACCTCATAAACAAAATTATGAAATTGTGAAAAAATTAATCTTTAAAATTATTTTACTAACACTTCTATCTCAATCGTGCAGTAAAAGTGGAACTGAAATTAGGAGCTGTGAGCATTGCAATTTCACTTGTATAGACATGAATGAGACAGATATTATAACTAATGATTGCATTGATAATTGGGAATGTAACTTTAAGATAATACCTGAATCTAAAGTTAATATAAATGAAACTCAAGGAGCCTCTGAAGGAGATGGAATTGTATTCCAGATGGTTAACCGTACAGAAGGAGATTTAGCAATAGCAGACGATGAATTTACGAATATATTGGTATTCGAATTAAATAATTCAATGAATAGTTTCTCGGCTGAAGATGGGGAATTGGAAATAATGAACATGCACTACAGAACTATTTGTTATTGTGACCAACAGCATACAGCATTTAAAATAATAACTTCAGGTTGTATACAAGGAGAAAAACAATCAGATGGAACTTGGTTTGTACAAGGAAAATTAGATATTGACTCTCCTAATGGAATTTCTCTAGTCAAATTTGAAAGCCAATTTACCAATTGATTGTGAATACATCAGGAAATGTGAGTAGCGCAGTTTCTCATACAGAGGTTTAGAACAAGTCTAATAAAAAATCACAAAAAGTATGACAAGTTTATCCCTAAGGATATTAGCAAGGGTAAGTTGCAGCTTGCCTATACTCCTTATCCCCTACTTTCTTTCTGCGCAAACAGCACCGTTTGATATCGCAGACTATGCCAGACCGGACTTGGAACGACGAACCCTCAGCCTTAGTACAACAACTGGATTTCAAAACGACTTAAGCAAACTAGACTCAACGGCCAAATTAATCGAGAGCCAATATTTTTTGAACGGCGCAATCCATAACACAAAATTTCAGAATTCGGAGAAGTATCAAAAATATTCGGGGCATCAGGCTAGGATTGATTTTGATTTTGGAAAAAATGATGCCAACTATGCCCCCGAGCTTGATCCCTACACGTACCCTTTGCAACCATGGGAACTGGGGCAAGCTTTTGATTTCACGGTAGATTATAACCACTATTTTAGACACAAGCAATTCGGGAAGCAGCAACGTTTTTTTGAGGTAGATTACGAGGTAGATTTTTATGGTAATTATAATCATCGTCGAGATACCTTGGGTACAATTTTTTTCAAGGAACGCGCTACGAATCTTACCCTAGCATTAGCCCCCTACATCGGGAAAGGTAGAATAGAATACATCAACGATGCTTGGCATGCCAAAACCATTCTGGAGATGTTGGCCGAAAAAGGCCTTTTACAAACAGAAGTATCGACAGAACAAATGCAGGCTTTCGCCGAAACGATTTCCTCTGTTAAAAATATTAGAAACACAGACCATCGGCTGGAACAAATTTCGGAGTATGAACAGCTTTGCAATTTTCTTGTTATACAAAAATTAATCGACCCCGAAGCTTACGGCTTTTATGCAGTCCTCGCGGATGCCTGGCGATATGAATCTTTTACAACTAGAAATAGTGGAAAAGAACTGAAGTTCGGCATCAATCCTAGAATCAATTTTATGGATTACAAAATCCTCGATGAAGATACAGCACCTATGTTGAATGCTGCGTTTCCGGCAGTTTTTGCTTACAATATATACAAGCCCATTTCTGATGATTGGCAATTCAACACCACAAACCGATTGGAATTCGGCCCGGAACTCGATACCGATTATGATGCATTAACGGATGCTAACAAATACGTTTATACATTTCGTGGGCTACTGGCTTCCTCATGGCATATCGGATACTTGCCTAGCCAACGGACCAACTGTGGACTTAGTCTAGATTTGACCTATTATTATAATCGGCAGTTGACGAGTGAGTATAGTTATTATCCGCTTGAGATTGATCGTTACTTAGGAGATTTCAATATCATCTGGAGTGGTTATTTCCAGTATTACGTTTCCCCAAGGTTTACTTTTACGATCAATACTCGCCTTGATTTTTTTCGGAACCAGACTGAAGTTGACGCGTGGTCATCTCTTGGCGAACTCCGGTTTAGAAGTTCTTATCGTTTGTATTAGTATTTTGATTTGTAATCAGTTTATTCGTTTTTAGTCCCTCAAGCAGGTTTATACAAAAAAATAAAAGCACTAGAATCATGCTCCACAAATTTTCAACTTTTATCTTACTAGTTTTACCCCTCAGTATTTTTGCCCAGATAGACAGTTTTCATATTGCGGAATATGTAAGGCCGGATCTGGAGCGACGGATCTTCGCCATCACAGGAGATGCAGTACTATACAACTATAGTTCCGCACGAAATAAAACGCCACTTGAGCATAAATTTTACCTAAGTCCATTTTTAAGGCTTACCCATAGTAAACTCCAGAATTCTGCCAAAGTACAGAAAACCGTTTCCAATACGAGTTCCAATTCTTTCCGATATAACAAACAAAATAACGAGATAGATACAGTGGCTAAGTGGTACAACCTCAATCTCGATTATGAATATAATGCCAATGTAAAAAAATTTGATACCAAACAGCAATTCTTCGAAATGGATTATGACATTGACCTTGCCTACAGTGCAAACCGGAGTAAAGATCAATGGAAAAACGATATTTCTAGAGGCAGGCGCCTAACTTCAAATCTTAGTATCACTCCTTATCTTGGGAAGGGAAGAATAGAGTTGATCAGCGATGCTTGGCATGCCAAAACCATGCTTCGCGTTTTGGAAAAAGCAGGTTTCCTGAAAAAAAATATTACGGCAGCAGAAATTCAGGCTTTCGCCGAACAGATTTCCATCATAAAAAATATGCGGAATACCGATAACCGATTGGAGGACATTGCGGAGTTTGAAACCCTATGTGCTTTTTTAATCGACCATAAAATCGTATCCGCTACAGATTTTAATTTCTTCGCGCTCCTACATGATGCCTGGATCAATGAAGCCGTTATAGATCATAATTTTTTCTCGTCTAGTTCGGGTTATGGCCTCGGCACCTACTTGTCTCTTCAGAATTCTGGAACGCCCCAGTTTTGGTATCGGTATCATGGCCAGGAGTTTAAGGTTGGGATAAATCCTTCTATAGGGATTACGGATTATAACTATTACTCGAACTCCCCGAATAGAACTTATGCCAACGCTGCGTTAGGTGGTGTGTTGGCCTTTAATAAATACAAGGCCATTTCTGATAACTGGCAGTTCAATCAGCAGCAACGACTGACCGTGAGGCCAGCTTTCGCAGGACTGCTGCAACAGGAAAACATAGGATCTTACAACAATAACTTAATCTTCGAATTGGCCTCCAGTTGGCTAATTCATTACCTGCCCACCAGAAGAACCAATTATAGTTTAGCCCTAGATGCTCGATATTTATACAATATCAACAATACGATTATTTATGATCGAACAAATAAATCTATTCTAAATTCTACCCGTAGAGAATATGGCAGGCTCAATCTCGACATCAATGCCAGAATGAATCATTATTTTTCTCCCCGTTTCAATATCGTTGTCAATCTGAACTTGAATCTTGATTTTGATACAGAAAGTAGTTCCTTTTCCCCACTTTCTCGGCACCCCTCACAGGATTTAACGCTCGGGAATGTCTTCGATGTCCGGATGAATTATTTTTTCTTTTGAGTAAGCGATGGTTAAAACCTCAATGATCGGTTTATTGCTTCTGAATGATTAACAATTTAATCATATCACAAACTCAAAATCTTTATCTCTACCCGTTGATTTTTAGCCCTGCCATCCTTCAGGTCATTCGAGTATTTGGGTTTGCGTTTACCATACCCTTTATGCACCACTCGATCAGCAACGATACTTTTGTCAATAATATAATCTGCTACGGACTTAGCGCGTAGCGTTGAAAGACGATCACAAAAGTCATGTTCTGGAATGTTATTCGTATGACCACCAACCTCAATCTTGACACTAGGATTCTGTTGTAAGAAGACAGCAATTTCATCCAAGGTCGGATAGGAGGAAGCTAATACATCTGTACTATCCGCCTTAAAGGCAATTAACGGAACTTGCAAAATTTGTCCATTCCTCAAACGACCTGCGGTTAATGCGGGTATTAACTTTTGCAATACCTCAAACTTAACAGTAGCCTTACAATCATTGGCATCACTTACCGTAACACTGTGTTCGCCGACTGCTAATTTTTTAGCGCGCTCGGTCGTTTCTCCATTATTCCACGCATATGAATAAGGCGGTAGACCACCTTCAACAACGGCACTTGCTCTTCCATCTTTTGCATCTGCTCCACTAGCGGATATATTTTTTTTAATGACAACAGTCAGCTGCTCTGGCTCCTTAATTTCAATTTTAGTCGTAGCTGAATTTCCAGCGGCATCTGTTACGGTTACTTGATATGTTCCGGCTGTTATCTGGCTGCCTTTTTCCCCATTGATCCTTGCATCACTCCATTCATATGTAAAAGGAGATTTCCCTCCCTTTACCGTAACCGCTAAGGCCGCAGCATTCTCTCCAGCACATTTAATTTCCTGGGTTTGTTCAATTTGGGCACTCATGGCCAAAATGTTTTCGGTCATCTTGACTTCAGCAGAAGTTGTACAGCCTTGCTCATCGGAAACCTGTACGGAATGTGTCCCCGCATTTAACTTGGAAGCGGTCGCAGTAGTTTCCTTATTTTTCCAACGATAGGTATACTTTCCAGTTCCCCCATCTGCTTTTACAAGGGCAGTTCCGTCAGCATTGTTGGTAGATGCCGGCGCTTTTACTTCGATAAATGCAGTTAATGATTTAGGCTCTTTTACCGAAACCGTAGTTGTTGCGGTAGTCCCTTTCGCATCTGTGACCGTTAGCCCATACTCCCCTGCGACCAAACCATTTGCAGATTCCGCACTCCCCGCATTATTGCTCCATTGATATTTGAACGGTGGTTTTCCTCCGCTTATGTCCGCTTTTAATACCGCAGTATCGTCACCGGCACATTTAATTTTACCATCTATGATCACATCAACCTCCAAGGTCAAAATATCCTCTGTAATCGCAAAATCTTGATTGGCCTTACAACCATTTTCATCGGTTATCACAACATTTCTATTCCCTGCAGGAAGTTTACTCGCGGTATCTGTCCCTTCTCCGTTATCCCATTTATAGCTGTATTTTCCGGTACCACCATCTCCCTTAGCGACCGCTTTACCATCTGCATTATTTGTAGTGGCAGGTGCTTTTATTTTTACAGCAACCGTTAATTGACTGGGTTCCTCCAGTGTAATATTCGTTGTAGCGGTACTGCCTTTTGAATCACTTACCGTGATTTGATAGTTGCCAGCCGCTAAACCCACTGCTGTATTATCTTTACCTTTTGCATTCCCCCACTTGTAAGTATAGGGGCCTTCTCCCCCATTGGCAATGGCTTCAATGGCTCCTGTAGCCGTTCCGTTGCAAGTGATCGGATTACTTTGTTCAAGCATGACAGAAAGTGGCGCTAGCTTTTCGGTAATATTGACCGTAGCCGTTGTACTACAACTTCCTTTATCCGTAATCGTAACCGTGTGCTGGCCACCGGTTAACTTCGTCGCTATTTTTTGGGTTTCCCCATTGTCCCATAAAAACGTAAAATTATTGTTTCCTCCGGTGATTTTTATTTCTGCCTGACCGTCCTTACCACCACCTAAGCTTGCTTCTTTTACCATCGTAACAGAAACATTTAGTCTGGGGTCATTGATCGTTTTATTGGCCTTTGTGGTTTCTCCATTTTTATCCGTTACGGTGACGGTGTAAGTACCGGGTCCAAGCCCTTTGGGGTTTTCCCCCTTGAGTCCCTTACCCCATTTAAAAGTGTATGGCGGTTGTCCTCCTGTTGCACGAACTTGCAAGGAGGCATTTTTTGCATTTGCCTCGCAGGCGAGTAAATCCTTTATGATAACTGTTGCATTTAAACTAGAAGATCGCCCGATAAAGTATACGCCCTTATCCGTAGTACCAACCCAAGCTGCATCGTCACCATCAACAGTGATGCACATCACTCGTTGACTGGTAAATTCTTCCGCAGGACCAAATAGGTCATAATACTCCGTTTCCAGATTGTACCTTGTCACGACTTCGGAGGCAATCCACAAACGACCTTGGCTGTCAAAATCAATGTCCACCAAATCGCCTTCCATTTTTCTAGGATCAATTTCCATTTCGTAGAAGTTACCTTTGCTATCCACTTCTAAAATTTCTCCATCTGCGATTACCCAAATATCATTATGGTAATTTGCAATGGCGGTTACATCAAAACCTTTATTATATAAAGACTCTTTACTTCCTTTTTTTGCAAACAAGCCATCATCTGTTCCCGCATAAAGTTTTCCGGTAGCGTCAATGTGTAGCGTATGGATGTTGTTGCTTTTTAATTTGGAGTTACCACTGGTAAATTTTTTAATTAATGCTAAACCCGGGTTAACTTTGAATTGAAATAGACCACCTCCGGTCGTTCCGATCCACAGTTCCTTTTTGGACGGCATGACATGTGCCGTTGAAATACTCGCAAAACTATTCCCCATCAATCGTTGCAAACTTTCTTTATCAAGGTTCAGTTCCATATTCCCATCGGGGGCAGATAGTAACGACCACTTATCTGTTGCTATATCTACCGTTTTAGCAAACTCGGGAGATTGTGCAAGAAAGAGTCCTTCTTTATCCGCAACCCATTTATTGTTGCTGTCGTCTATGAAGATATTATTGATTGGGACACGGCGATCAATGTCAGCACATCGTTGGACTTGCATAGCTTCCTGAGCCAAAACATTTCCATATACTATGCAAAAAAATAATACGAGTAACTTATTCATTTCTGATATTTTATCTATTTGCGCAAAAGTCTTAATTTTTTTTGACCTATTAGAACGAAAAAGATAGTAATTCTAGTACGTATGAAGCGTTCTAGCTGTTTTTTTTGTAATTTTGAATAAATCCATAACTACAAGGATACCGCTGATGAGTACCGTACAAAAAACATATATCACCATAAGGGACAAAAAAATTCCGGCCAAAATTTACCGAGAAAATCGCAGGAATGTCAGGGCTTCTATCGGGAAAAATGCCGCCATCCTACGCATGCCCCGCTTATTGAACGCGGAACAGCAAAGGGAACAGTTGAAATGGTTTACGGAATGGGTCGATGAGCAGTTTGAAAAAAATGATAACCTCAGCCGGCGTTTTCATGGAAGGCAATATAAAGATGGGGATACACTGGTCGTGGGCGAACGGGAATACTTGCTCCGCTTTGAGTTTCATGATCGAAAAACGCATCATGCCAAGTTGCACAATCAAAATATCGTACTCCAGCTCAGCAAGCACGACAGCCCAGCGCATCTCCAGAAAAGTATCCGACATTTGTTGAGCCGTGTTGTGGCCAAAGATTTTCATCAGGAAATTTCCCGTCGCGTGATGGAACTCAACCAGCTTTATTTTCAAAAGGAAATCAATAGTGTGAACCTGAAATTTAACCAAAGTAACTGGGGAAGCTGCTCCTCCAAGCGAAACGTCAACCTCTCTACCCGGCTTTTATTCGCCCCTGCCACCGTCATAGATTATGTGATTATCCACGAACTGGCCCATCTCATCGAGATGAATCATTCCAAACGATTTTGGGCACTCGTTGCCACGGCCATGCCGGATTATAAGGAAAAGGAAAAGTGGCTGAGGGATAATGGCAGGAAATGCGACTTCTGATTTATCCCATATGATGTCTCTGTATTATTTTTTCAGTAAAAATACCTTCCGGTAGATTTCCGAACTGTAAACCATTTTCTTTGAGCCGGGCTTCGCAATAAGCATCTGCTACGAGACTCCTGTCGGATAGTATCAATTGTGAAGCCTGGAAACCTTTGGCTAGTTGCTCTGCGAGCC
>JAHDGC010000208.1:0-1783 GCA_020627865.1 Saprospiraceae bacterium
GGCCCTGACGTCGCCATCAGGATCTAGCTGCCTACCCCCCGGCATCGGACGAGTAGCCCTTATCCTTTCCGAAGAAAGGAACACCGGTGTACATGACATTTCAACCCGCAAGGTTTATCCCCTCGACTTGTTACCAAGCCGAGTCGTGCGCTCTTACCACACGTTTTCACCCTTACCCCAAAAAATGAGGCGGTAATTTTCTGCGACACTTTCTGTCTTTTTCCGAAAATATATCGGAGGAAGCCCATTCGTTAAATGGTGCGGTACCCTACGTTGTCCGGACTTTCCTCAATCTCATAAAAAAATAAGACCGCGATAGAGCCGTTTACAGTGTTTTTAACTACATTTATATTATTTTAAACACACATGTATTTTAAGGGACAAATTGCAAAATATGGTATAGTGTTTGTAGTATATAATTATTATCCATGTATTCTGTATTTCGCCTCATTTAGGAAATAAAGATCATATTAGATGATCCGCAATAAGTCCCAAAAATAAAGTCCTAAAAATAGTATGTTATAATCATAAAAAATGAATTATCGCAAAATTCATTTTTATAAAGCTAATTCCAAACTTTTTGGCATATTTTTGTAGTTAAAACAATTATCTCCTGTAAAGGAGTTATAAAAGCTTACCGAAATTGACTATTTTCATCCCCAAAGCCAGTTTTTGCATAAGCTCTAATGCCAAATCCCCGGACATTGCTTAACCAATTATACTGCAAGCGGTGTAAAAGTGATTGGTTGCTAGTGGTTAGTGTGCGCTTTCTTGGCCATCACTCACTAAATCGATTCCTCTGTAGTTTTTTACAAAAAAATCAATATAGAAAATCACTTTTTATCCAGCGTATAATATACTTACACCCTGACAGAGAATATGTTAAACAAATTCAATCTTATTGTTACCCTTTGTGTCCTTTTATTTATTTCTGCTATTGTATTGGACAACCTGACGCGTTCTGATGCGAGTCTGAAGCGGTATGCCATGAAGATTGAAGCATACCTTCAGGAGCAGGAAATGGAGGTCGAAACTTACTTTCAGCAAGAAGCGTTTATACAAAATCAACTGAAAGAAGCGGCCAGGGATTCTCTGGAAAAAACAGACGATGCTGCTTATCTCGAAGAAACGGATAAGGCTGCTCTCGAAGAAGATTTCGCTCTTCTACAAGCACTATCAAAGGAAAATTTTAACTTTTGCATTTATAAAGAAGATTCCCTGATTTTCTGGAGTAATAACCGTATTCTTCCCCTTGACGAAGCTGTAAAGCGTGCCAGCACGGAGCGGAAGTCTGAGTTTGTAGAATTGGAAAATGGTTACTATGAACAAATTAGCCAACGCTATGTGGATGATGATGACTATCAGGATTATAGTGTTTTTGGTTTGATTCCGATCAAAAATAATTATAAGGTCAAGAGTACCTATTTGCAAAATAATTTTGTAATTGGCCCCGAATTTCCTAGAGAAATCCTAATTGCAGAAAACGGTAATAGCTCCAGTTTTGGTATAAAAAATAAAGATGGTAGGCAGCTCTTTGGCATCAGTTCATCCAAACCATTCAATGATAAAAAACAACAGACGGGATTGCTGATCCTGTATTTCTTAGCTTTCCTTACGCTTGCTTATATCCTCAATACCGTTGCGAAAAATATAGCCATCAAAACCTTACCGTGGAAAGGAGCCTTATTTCTGATGCTGTGTATTTTCGGGCTCCGGATTTTTTCTAAGATATTTGATGCTACCGGACATTTTGCCGATTTACAAATATTTGATCTGACATTTA
>JAHDGC010000208.1:1795-10008 GCA_020627865.1 Saprospiraceae bacterium
TGGCCCATCGTTAGGGGACTTGCTTATAGACATTCTCCTCCTGTTGTGGATCATGGTTTTTCTACACAAAGAATTTCGGGTAAAAACATTCGATCATTTATCCAAAAAGGTGCGGTTTGGCTTATCCACCATGAATTATTTTTCCATTCTCTTGGGCATCTTTACCGTAGTCTATGTTTTGAAAAGTTTGGTGTTGGATACCACCATTATTTTTGATTTTGAAAATGTCTTTAATCTCAATCGCTATAGTTTTATTGCTATACTAAGTGTCATCCTGTTATTGGTAGCCCTGTTTCTGTTTAGCCACCATATGATGATGACCATAGTTCGAACAGGATTCAGTCGTTATGATAGGCTGGCCTGTATTGGTGTAGCTTCTATTGTTGCATTGCCTATATATTTTTATGCCGCAGACCACGAGTTGTATTTGGGCTGGTATCACCTGCTCCTAATGTCATTTGTATACATCCTGTTATTTGATTTATTCATAGACAATGAATCCCCTAATTTCATGTGGCTGGTAGTTTGGCTTGTTGTCTTTTCGGCCTTCCCATCCATTTTGTTATTCAAGTACAACAGTGATAAAGATATTAAGAAAAGGAAAAATTTTGCCTTGACGCTGGCAGAAAAAGAAGACTGGGAAGCACAAAGGAGTTTGACTAAATTGCGGAATGGTATTCTTAAGGATAGTACATTTCTCCGTTTGGCCAAACCAGCTTTTCCACGAAAAGTAGCTGCCAACAAATTGCGCGAGCATATAGATACTTATTTCAAACAAGATCCTTACTTGTTTAACAATTATATGTATAATGCCTATGCATTTCATACGAAGTACGAATCGCCGGCAGTAGAAAAACAAGTTCAGACCTACGATTTTCTTAGGGAAAAAATTCGCTTGGGCCAAGGAGAACAACCCAACCCTAAATTCTGGTATTATAGTGGAGATAACAATAAGCTCAATTATATCATGCCGGTGAAAATCGCTGATGAGGAAAATCCAGTCACGGTATTTTTTGAATTCCAGCGAAAGCGAAAAGAAAAATCAAAGGTGTATACGGAGCTGCTGGTCGACCGGCAATATAGAAATCTTCAGGATTTAAATAAATATGATTTTGCCATTTACGACAATCATCAATTATTTGACCATGAAGGTAAGGGCTTGCCAGCTTATGTAAGTTCGCAAGAATTACCACCGCCAGGCGAATTTATAGAAAGACGCGACAAAGAAAAATCGGCAGTGGTTTATCAAAGCAAGGACAATACTGCCGTTATCATCAGCAAGGAACTCAGCGGCATGGTTGCCTTCAAAATTGTATCACTCTTTTCTTATCTTTTCGGTATTTTAATCCTGATTATCCTCAGTATAACGGTCATTAATTCTTATGCTAAAATATTGCCGGATACACTAGGATTTTCGTTATCCAGAAAATCGCTTAGAAATAGAATTCAATTTTCTGTAATCGGTTTATCGCTTGTTTCTTTCGTCATTATCGGGATGGTTACCTTCTGGTTTTTTAGAACTTCATCTGAAGAATATCACGAGGCTAGATTAGAAAGAAAAACAAGATCATTGTTAACGGATGCCATACACGAACGTGATTTGCTTACCCCGACGAATGACTCCACCAAACTTAACCTCGCGCAAATTGTAAACCCACTCTCTGCCATTCATCGTATGGATTTAAATTTATTCGATTTGGATGGCAACCTAGTTTATTCTTCTGAAAGAGATATTTATGACAAGGGGATTCTTTCCAGAAAAATGGAGCCACAAGCGTTTTATGCTTTGTCAAAATTAGAAAGTCCAAGTTTTAAATCCGAGGCGGAAATGGTGGGGACGCTTACGTATAAATCCAACTATGTTCCGCTTAAAGATCAATTTAGCGAAACGGTTGCTTACCTTGGCCTACCCTATTATTCTAAACAAAGAAAATTAAGGAGCGATGTTACTGACTTTATGGGTACCTTGCTCAATGTATACGTGTTTTTAATGTTAATTGCTGGAGCAATTGCCGCTTACGTGGCCAACTCCATTACCAAACCGATTTCATCTATTGGGGATAAGTTGAAGACCTTTAAGCTGGGCAGGAGAAATGAACCACTTGAGTGGACGAGCAATGATGAAGTCGGTGATCTTATCAATGAATACAACCGTTTGATCAAAAAAGTGGAAGAAAGTGCGGAGTTATTGGCGCAATCGGAACGGGAAGGTGCTTGGCGAGAAATGGCAAAACAAGTTGCACACGAGATTAAGAATCCGTTGACACCGATGAAGCTCAGTATCCAATATTTGCAACATGCAATTCGTTCCAATCCGGCGAATATTCAGGATATGATCAAACGGGTTTCCGCAACTTTGATAGAACAAATTGACAACCTCGCGCACATTGCTACGGAGTTTTCTAATTTTGCCAAAATGCCTCGGGCCGATAATAAGAAGATTATCTTGAACCGGTTGGTATCTTCCGTCTTTGATTTGTTTAATGAGAATCTGGTTTCGGAGCTGGATTTAAAGTTGGAAATTCCGAAAGACCAATTTGTGGTTTATGCGGATAAGAACCAGTTGATGCGGGTACTTACGAACCTTATTAAAAATGCAGAACAGGCCATTCCAGAAAATCGTCCGGGGAAAATTATAGTCTCTTTGGATCAAATTGACGGCAAGGCACTGATCAAGGTATCCGATAATGGAACGGGTATTTCCGACGATAAAAAAGATAAAGTTTTCGTTCCTAATTTTACGACCAAAAATTCTGGGACAGGTCTTGGACTGGCCATTTCCAGAAATATCATTGAAGCCATCAAGGGAAAAATTTATTTTGAAACGAAAGTGAACATTGGTACCGACTTTTTTGTTTCCCTTCCGATAGAAGAGGTTTTGACACCGGAGGAAGTGGAGGAATATTATTAGTAGATTGGCGATTAGTTTCTTCTAATACGGAATGAGTACTGTCGTAGAAGTGTAATTAGTTGACCAGTTATTTTTCCGGTCAAAGCCCCTTACAAATTTTGTACGCATACAACAATCCTTTGGATATGTTGTAGCGAACAGTATTGTTAAAAGTGTAGTAGTTATTTTTTTTACGGATACTTATTACCTAGATTATTAGAGGCGTAATGCATTACGCCTGTACAAATAAAAACAGTCCCCTTGAAAGTTGGAATTATTGGTGCGGGCGTGGCAGGGCTTGCTGCTGCTGTTCGGATGGCTTGTAATGGCCATGAAGTTACGGTTTTTGAAGCGATGCCCTATCCTGGCGGCAAGCTTTCCGAGATTAAAGTTGACGGTTTTCGTTTTGATGCCGGCCCATCTTTATTTACCATGCCGCAATACGTAGATGAATTGTTTACACTAGCAGGTAAAAATCCTCGGGATTATTTTCAATATCAAAAGTTGGAAACAGTCTGCCATTATTTTTGGGAAGATGGCACCTATTTAGCCGCTCATGCTGAAAAGGAAAAATTTGCACGAGCAGTATCCCAAACCTTCCAAGTATCTGAAAAAAGCATCCTTGATTTATTGGAAAGTAGTCGTCAAAAATATGACTTGACTGGACGTATTTTTCTAGAAAATTCCCTGCATCTTGCTAAAACTTGGTTGAGCAAAGATGTATTCAAGGCACTTGGGAAGCTACATAAGCTTGATATTTTTTCCAGCATGCACCGTGTGAATTCAAGGCAACTTTCCCATCCCAAACTGGTGCAATTTTTCAACCGGTATGCTACCTATAATGGTTCTAATCCTTTCAAGGCACCGGGTATCCTCAACATCATTCCTCATTTTGAATTTCATTTTGGTTCGTGGTTTCCGGAAGGTGGTATGTATAGTATCACCAAGGCCATATATCGGTTGGCAAAAGAGTTGGGTATCCATTTCCACTTTGAACAAAAAGTGGATGAGATTCTTTATGAAAAAAATAAAGTAAATGGCCTGCGCTGTGGTAAAGATTATTATCCTTTTGATTTGGTTATCTCTAATATGGACATGTACTTTACGTATCAAAAATTGTTACCAAACATCAAGGCTCCCCGCTTATCCATGAAACAGGAGAAGTCGAGTTCCGCATTAATTTTTTACTGGGGTATTCAAAAGGAATTCCCAGCACTTGATTTGCATAATATTCTTTTTAGCCAAGATTATAAAAAAGAGTTTGGTTATTTGGCTAAAGGTGAGATTTCCGATGATCCTACGATTTATATCAATATCAGCCAAAAGTATCAGCAGGATGAGGCTCCGAAAAATTGTGAGAATTGGTTTACGATGATTAATGTTCCCTATAACAATGGGCAGGATTGGGATAAGCTCATTGCAAAGACAAGGGCAAATATAATCCAGAAAATTAATCGGGTTTTGGATACTGATCTGGAGGCTTTAATTGTTTGTGAACGGCAACTTGATCCTCGGAGTATTGAGTCCAAAACTTCGTCCCATCTCGGGGCACTATACGGGAGTAGCTCTAACAATCAAATGGCGGCTTTTATGCGACATGCTAATTTTTCAAGTCGGTTGAAAGGGCTTTATTTTTGTGGCGGGAGTGTCCATCCAGGGGGTGGGATTCCGTTGTGTTTGTTGTCGGCGAAGATTGTGGCTAGGTTGGTGGGAGATAAATATAATATGTCATCGCGCAGCTTCTAAAGGAGCTTCCACCCCACAACTGAATCAGGATTTCGAGGATTTAGGATTCTCAAGATTTTCGCTCGAATGCCGAAAGATATACTTAGTCGTCACGGGAACAAACTTATTTTTTGTAAAATTACTACTTAATGAGCCTTTTGACATCCAAAAACAACATTATGTTTACAAAAAACAAAACACACATTGCTATCTTTATATTGGTTATTGTATATTTGGTTGGTGTGATCTGCATCGCTATTCCTATGCATGAAGATTTTATTCTATTGACCCCATTGAATTTGTTGCTGTCTATGGGGCTTTTGCTTTGGACAGCCGACAACGATGCTCGTCATTTTTATCCCTTGCTGGGGCTTAGTTTCTTGTGGGGATTTGGTGCGGAAGTAATTGGGGTACATACTGGGTTGATTTTTGGGAATTATATTTATGGGGAAGTACTTGGCTTTAAGTTGTGGGATACGCCGTTGCTTATTGGGTTAAACTGGGCCATGTTACTGTATGCGGGGAGTTGTGTTGTGAATGCTTTGGTTCCTTCAGAAATACCGCAATCTTATTTTATGTCAGTAATGAAGGCGATCATTGTCGCGGCTTTGATGACGGGATTGGATATGTTGATAGAGCCTGTCGCTATCGTGCAGGGTTTTTGGCAATGGGAGGGTTCAACGATTCCTATTCAGAATTATATTGGGTGGTTTGTTGTATCTTTGCCTTTGGCGTTTTTATTTCAGGTAAAACTGCCGGGGATGACAAACAAAGTTGCTGTTGTGTTGTTTATATTGCAGGTTTTATTTTTTGGGATATTGGGGGGTATTGGGTGATTTGGTAGGAATGAGGTTTGGGTTGGGTAAGGTCTTAGAATATTGGCAATTACTTATAAAAAAAACATATTCAACTTACCAAAATAAGAATAGGCCACCCTATTCTAGGGTGGGAACCCACCCAGCAGCCACGAGACCAAATCCTCTTTTCGAGGTCTCAACGACAGGCAATGAGCCTGCCCCTTCAATTACCGACTTTTCGGTAGAGAACTATGTTTCAGGGATTCACTCCCCCACTGCATCAAGCAACCGGACCGCATTGCTTTTCTACAATTTCCAATAAAATAATCAACCTACTCCAAAGTGGAGAGATACGAATAAAACCTTTATTGCGAACTATGAAATATTGATGATATTAATTAGGAACCAGAATCTATTATTTAGGAGATTTACATACAATTTGATTTACAATCAAATTTATTATTTCTTGCGTTGATTGACTTGACTGGTACCTCATCAAAAGGTTATATGCAAATATAAATTAAAAAAATTCAACTTGCAAACTTTTTGTTTACTTTCGTTTCATAAAAATAGGTTATATATTTTTTAATTATTGCCAATTAAAACTCTATGCATTCGATTATACTTTACACATTTGTAACATTAATCTCTGTTGCTGTAATGGAATTTGTGGCTTGGTTTGCTCATAAATATATCATGCATGGTATTTTATGGTCATGGCATGAAGACCATCACAAACCTCATCAAAAAACGGGATTTTTTGAAAAAAATGATCGTTTCTTCCTAGTTTTTGCAATTCCGAGCGCAGCTTGTTATATTCTAGGTTCCGCAACGGTACATTTCTGGCTATTCTTTGTCGGTGTCGGTATTTCCATTTATGGCCTGATCTATTTCTTGATTCATGATGTTTATATTCACAGAAGATTCAAATGGTTTAAACAATTAGACAGCCCCTACTCTCGTGCTATATTGCGTGCGCATGGCTCTCATCATGCTAAACAGACCAAGGAGGACTGTGAGTCTTTTGGGTTATTATTCATAGACAAAAAATACTTTGGGAAAAAGAATAGAAAAAAGCATCGTAATGTAGCGTAATTTCTATAAATTTGTCAAGAACAAACGATGCATAATATTGGAGAACAAACTGCTGGATACCATTTCACGCTCCCTGAATCTGGAGCTACCTGTTTTAGATACCTTCGAAGAGTATCTTGACTTTGTGATTCCCTTGGTAAAACCTTGGGGAGAAGATTTACGAGAATGGGAAAACTACATGGATGTTCGCTGGCTTGAAATTCGGGATGAAGAAACCTTCCACGAAACCGTATTGCACATCTTCCGAGAAGGAGGAGAGTATCTTATCTCTACCGATGGTAATATTGCAGGAGGCGAATGGAGTATCCTCAACAATTCTAACACCATGATTGTAAACCGAGGAAGAGGCAGCGAATTATTCGACTTGGCTTTTATGAATAAAGACTTTTTTATTCTGAAAAAACATGGGAACCAAAAAAGAATCCGACAAGAGAAGTATTTTATATTAGGCCGAGAAGGTGCTGTAAAAGGACTGGAGTGGCGAGATATTATCGAGTTGATGTTTAACCAATATAGAAGCAACGGTAGGTTTATTGTTATGTCTACCATGCTTATCGTGGTGATGGCCATAATCATCTTGCTTTCCCTTATTTGAAAATCTCCTAAAAAGGAAAAACGGAAAACCAACAAGGTTTTTCCGTTTTCAAATTTAACACACAATCTTAGCGTAATAAGTATAACGCTAATATACCGTTTGTTTCTTCAAAGCTTCTAACATGGTGGCTCCGATATGAGCAGGAGATTTCACTACGTGGATACCGCAACTTTCCATAATCTTCATTTTCGCTTCGGCTGTATCATCTTTACCTCCGATAATAGCTCCTGCATGCCCCATCGTTCTTCCTTTCGGAGCAGTTTGCCCTGCAATAAAACCGACAACAGGTTTCGTTGCATTCTCTTTGATCCAGTATGCCGCATCGGCTTCCATACTGCCACCGATTTCTCCAATCATAACAATGCCATCCGTATCAGGATCTGCCATAAGCAATTGTACCGCCTCCTTGGTTGTCGTTCCCACTATAGGATCACCACCAATACCAATACAGGTACTCTGTCCCAATCCTGCTTTCGTAACCTGATCTACTGCCTCATAAGTCAAGGTTCCGGAACGAGAGATAATTCCGATACGACCCGGATTATGAATGAAGCCCGGCATAATACCGACCTTGGCCTCTCCTGGCGTGATGATGCCCGGACAGTTGGGGCCGATCAAGCGACAATCCTTATTGTTCAGATAGGCTTTCACCTTGACCATATCCTGAACCGGAATACCTTCAGTAATACAAATAATGACTTTAATCCCGGCTTCGGCTGCTTCCATAATGGCATCTCCAGCAAACTTAGGCGGCACAAAAATTATAGAAGTATCCGCCCCAAGCTTTTGGACTGCCTCCGCAACCGTATTCAACACCGGTTTACCCAAGTGCTCCATACCACCTTTTCCTGGTGTTACGCCACCAACAATAGGTGTTCCATATTCAATCATCTGACCAGCATGGAAACTACCTTCTTTTCCGGTGAAACCCTGGACAATAATCTTAGAATTCTTATTAACTAATACTGACATTATTATATAATTAAATTATTTTCCAACAAATATTCCTGATAATTACGTTTCTGGCAAAGGCGTCGTAAGCAATATGACGCTACATTTAATATCCTGAACTTTCCTCGACAATAATAAACACGTCTTCATCCGCTTCTTG
>JAHDGC010000209.1 GCA_020627865.1 Saprospiraceae bacterium
CAAAACATCATCAAAAGTATCTCCAATCCGAAACTCATCTACGACATAGCTTCCGAATCCATGATATTGGAGATTTAAAAATATTTTTGGGGTTGTCCCAACATCTTCCCTATCTGTAAAGGAACAGTTCGAAGCCATAATATCAGGTTCTGTTCCATCGACGGTTGGATTTGTCCAAATGTGGATATTGTCATCTCCGTTAAAGTTTTCAATTTTAAAAACCAGCAAGTTTGTCTGTCCGTTCACCAATTCCAATTGGGTATTCGTCGCTCCAAAGTAAATGCCATTCCCCCATTTTTTCCCAATATAACTATCACCAAAATTGATGAAGTAATGTCCACTTGCAGCCATATCTGCCTTGATTAAAAAGCTACCCCAAACCTCTGAACCTTCCGGACAAAAATTATCCGAGAATGATCTTTCTGCCCAAAAAGAATTCGAAGCGCCACTCATATCTACACTCAAACTATTGCCATTGGTAACCAAATTCGGATAATTCAAGCTGTAATTATTAATGCTAGTTGTACCGTTGTTTTGTGTAATCGTCCAGCCACCGCTAAAACCAGTTCCCGTATTCAGACCTTCCAATCCAACACCAGCCGTATAATCAAAAGGCTCATACATATCCACGAGGCTCGTGCTCCCTGTCCGACCTGCTGCACTATTCCCAAAGGTACTTGACCCTACAGAATTATGTGCCTCGATCCAGTAATAATACGTTTGGCCACTTGAAACAGCATAGTCCGCATAAGACGTGAGTGTTGTATTACTCAAAATGGCTGTTGCAGTACTGCTGCTGTTCGTTGTATTTCTATAGAGCGTGTAGCTATCTGGAAATTGGCCGGCTGCCCTCCACAAAACATTGATTTTATCAGAGAAAACATCGTAACTAGCAGAAGGGGTAATCGGTTCTGGAACGGCCGTTGCTAATATCGCTTGTAAAACCTTATCCGAATGTGTATATCTTGTTTGATAATCTTCAAAAGTTCTGCCTGCATTCATATTCCAGACTCTTTCTGACATGGCACTCAGTCGATTTCTCAAAGTTGGAATTTCATAAGCGGAGGGTTGTTCCCAAGAGCAAGTCTGTGCACCGACAATCTTACCGGTATTGCTCATGCTATATTGGTACACATTGTTATGAGAAAAAGGATACGCACTCGCATAGCGACCGAATTGGGTAATATCCCAATTGTATATTTTTTCAACAGGCACATAAGTAGATGGGATTAGGTATAAAGGGTACCAAGAAGTGTTCAGGATGTCATGCCCATTAGCGGCATAAGTATCCGCACTGGTATAGTTATCAAATGGGCAGACAATCACATCAGTATCCACTTTGGCATTGCCGGTTCTGCCAGAATTAAAACCTTCCCAAACCAATGTCGTTTTACCTTCAGCTTTTACATAGGCATTCATTTGGTTAATGAAATAATTAAACAAGCCGTGCACATCGCCGACATTATAGGTTGCGATAGCATTAATAAAATCGGGTTGGGTATCTAAACCAGAAAGGTCTACTTCATCACAACCGGTGTGGAAGTATGGCGTCGCCTGGAATACATCAGAAATTTCTCCAATGATGGTACCTACCCCAGCCCACACATCCGGACGAGCAAAATTGATCACGCCCGAGGTGGCGGAACCAAAGAAGTCGGGATAGGCCTGAATCATTTTCGCCGCATGCCCCGGCACTTCCAGCTCTGGGATAATGGTTACCCCACGTGCTTGCGAGTAGGCTTCGAGTCCATGCAACTCCGCTAAGGTATAGCTTCTGCCCGGTGTAGCCAGCAGCGGGTATGCCTGACTCGGAAAAGTAAAGGAATCACTATCTGTAAGATGTAGGTGCAGATAGTTAATTTTATACAAGCGGCACAGGTTGATAATGTCTTCAATTTCTTCAACAGGATGCCATTGTCGGGCAAGGTCAACCATGAGTCCTCTGTAACCGGTATCTGGTGAATCATTAATGTTCACTTTTGGTATCGTGCCATCGTCATTCATGGCTTGCAACAAGGTAGAACTGCCCCACGCTACTGACTTGTAGTCTTTGCCAATAATGACAACCTTAGTATCGACATCTAAGGTATAGGATTCATCCTGGAAGGAACTATTCATGAGCAATTCGATATCGCCAGCACTCGCAGTGCCCGTACTTACCGTAAGGTTAAGCCCCGTATGTTTATTTATATCATCTTTGAGAATGTTGGCAAGGCCTTGTAAAGATGCATCTGCATATACAATATTGCTAGAAGTCGTCAGGCTAAGTAAGCCTGTATTCTCTGTAAGGTTTTTAGGCCAAGGAATAATGTTTACACTTTGACCCATGCTGTGCAATGATGCCACCAGAAAAACAGCCAGCAAAAGATTTGTACAAAAGCCATTCAAAATGGACTTGGTAAAAGGTGAGAACATAGTTGTAAGGTTTAAATATTATGGAAGGATTAATGTCATGACAACATTATATAAAATATAGAAGTAAATAACTACCCAAAGATATTCTATTTATTTCTAATAATCACAACCATATTTTTTTTTCACAAACTGTATAATCATATCAAATCTTATTTTGTAACAAAAAAAAAACTTGTACTTTAGGATAAGTACAAGACAACTTTCCCAATCGAATCCCATTAGCCTTAGTTATTATAAGAAATTGATTATCAAGATAAACCCCTTATATGATACAATAAAGTATTACTTGATTCTTTCCATACAAAATCGCACAAACGCTCATCTCTCATACTTATCAGAATGTAGTATAAAAACATTTCCTCATTTACAATACATACAAATCCCAACAAGTGAAAATAAAAACCGTTTCAAAACATGATTTCGATATTAATTTGGTGTCCATCAGAAGCTGATATGGTTGTAGAGAAATTACAAACAGGGGAACGCCTCATATACCGAGCTAGTAGAGCTATTGAAAATATTTTTGATAAATGAATGGATAAGTTGTGTAATTACAAAAATAATGCCTCTTCATGAATCATCTTTGCACCGTTCTTTTTTCCGCTCCTACAAACCAATTTTTCCTCAGAATTTCATCACGAACAGCCATACAAAAGAAATCATATCCCCGTTGGTTAAAATGCTGGTCAATAGGCCAGTAAAACGGCTGCGCTTCGTCAAAGTTTGAAATATTTTTGTTCTCAAAAACTGCCCTAAGATCAAGGAAAGACAAACCTCTTTGCGTTAAGGAATCGCGCAATGCCAACATTTTAGGTTCCCCATAATCCTGTACCATAAAATCCGCCAACAAAGGATGAATAACATAAAGTACACGAAAATCTTTATTTACGGAAAGCCTACTCATTCGCTCAGTTATATCAAGTACATTTTCTACGAATAATGATTTTCTTGCTTCCATTTCCTTTACAGGAACCAGGTAATGATTATACCCCAGCAATACATGCATAACGCCTCTAACAATATGATTACTGGCATAGATCCATTCCCATGATACCCTTCCGCTTCCTGTGGTTCCGTCCGGATTAAACCGCTCAAACCCTCCCCTATGCGCAATTTCAGCCACATCAGAACCATTCATCACCATAAGGACCAAATCTGGGGAATGCTGGATCAGTTTTTCTTGAAAAAGCATATATTCATATACTGGATCACTGCCGCCAACCCCAGCATTAACCATACTGAAATGCAACTCAGGATATTGCTGGTTCAGGCTAGTTCCCAGTTTATTTACCCATGTAGAATCATAAGAGACACCGACACCTTCTGTAAAAGAATCGCCGAGCGCAATGATTCTTATTGCTCCCGCTTTCTTAGGAGGGATTTCCATATCAGAAAGGCCTAAAGTATTTGTTCTTCGATGAAATTTAAATTCTTTGGCATCCGCAGTAATGGTACTATTCGGATCACGGGTAAAAAACCAAGAATCCATGCAGCTCTGTGCCGTCGTCCAGGCATATCCACCCCAACTTTTTTCAGAATAAGTTTGGCATAAGCCAGTCCATCGAAGCACCATTTCTACAAAAATGAAAAGGAAGACCAATGTCTTAGCAGTAAGGAGGAGATTTTTTTTGCGTTCATCCGTAACACGAAATAAGGATAGTAAAAAGTGGGCAACAGCCATAAAAAAGAAACTGATGGCAATCAGCAATAATACACTCGTGATTTTTACGACCATTTGGGATGAGAGCGTAGCAAGGTAAGATGCAAGCCCATAGAAAAGTATAGCCATCAGGAAAAAATAAGCCCCTTTCATAGTTTTTGTCTTTGATTTTTGGTAATTCTTCAAAGATAAGAAAAATGTGTGAGACTTGTTATATGAAAAAGCGACCAGTTCGCTTGAAGCCAACTGGTCGCTTAGAAATGATTTTTTTAACAACTTTTGTATTCCAGACATTTACATACCTGCCTGCCTGGCAAGCCACGCAGACAGGGCAATGACATGCCGTTCCTATGGAACTTACATTATGGTTTTGTAGTAACGCCTTTCTTTTTACCTTTCGTTTTTGCCGCAAGCTGCACCGCTTTATACGCACTCACCACACCACCTGTTTTACACAATTCGGAAAAAGCCACCTTATCGTCTGTTCCTGGCGTTTTCACTTTATATGTAACAGGTACGACCGTATCCATGATAATTTGCTTCACTTGCTTAGCCGTTAATGATGGAAAATAAGAGCGCAAAACAGCAGCGACACCGGCCACTACAGGGGCAGCCATACTCGTTCCACTGAATTTTTCGTATCCTTGATCTGGCGTCGTTGATAAAATCTGGACGCCTGGCGCGAAAACATCTACATTCGCCTTACCGTAGTTAGAAAAATTAGCGGGTGCATCAGCTCCACCTTTCCAAGATAAGGCTCCGATTTCCATCCAATTTTTCGCGGATTTGGGTTTGAACAGGCCTCCTTTTTTATCAAATTTATCGTTCGGAAAATTATCACTCTTATCGTTATTCTGGTGAGAATTTCCTGCCGCGTGTACTAGTAATACATCATGTTTCAAGGCATGTTTTACGGCATCATCCACGATGCCTTTATTCCAAGAATATGCTTTTCCGAAACTCATATTGATGATCGAGGCACCATTATCCACAGCATACCGAATCGCATTAGCCACATCTTTATCCCTTTCATCACCATTCGGCACAGTGCGCACGGACATAATTCTTACATCATTGGCAACCCCCTTGATCCCGAGATCATTATCCCTTACGGCTGCGATAATTCCTGCAACATGGGTTCCGTGTCCTGCATCTGGCCCTTTTACATCATTATTTCCATAATATTTTTCTGTAGGATCATTATAATTATCCCCAACAATGCCTCTAGGATCAAAATCAGGGTTATAAGAATAATCCAAGCTATTCCCATAATACTTTGAAGCGCCTTCGACATTTTTTTGCAAATCTCCAGCGGCCACGTCACTACGCTCCATAACCGTCTTAATCATTTCTACAGCACCGGCAACCTTTTCGTCTTTCGTGGAAACACCCTCAATATCTTCATTTGTAAGCTCTTCTTTTTTCACATGTGCTTTTACCGCATCAAAAGCTTCTTTCAAGCGCATTACACCGGCAGATTGGGTCAACAAGCTCTCCCGCTCACCTTCCAGTTCTTTTTTATAAGCCTCATATTTCAAATATTCCTTCAGTTCTTTTCCAGAAAACTGAGACTTCGCCTTTCCCTCAAACTTTGCCTTATATTTTTTATATAAACGGGTCAATTCGTAGGTATCCTCATTTACATTTTTACCATCCTTTCCGCCGATAAAATTCCAACCATGTACATCATCAATATAACCATTGTTATCATCATCTTTTCCATTGCCAGGGATCTCTCCACTGTTGACCCACATCACATCTTTTAAATCTTCGTGTTCCGCATCAACGCCAGAATCTATAACAGCAACAACTACGGTAGATGAAGTTTTACCTTTCAAAAGATTTTGGTACATTTTTTCTGTACTTACACCATGTACTTTATCTTTTTCCAAATCTAGATTAAACCAGTTTTCAGGAGCATTATCCTGAGCAAATCCTGAGAGCGCTGCAAGGATAAAACTTGCAAGCATTGAAATTTTAATATTCATAAATAATGATTTTAGTAAACAAGTAAAAATTAAAAAGACCAAAGTAAAAAAGTACACACTTGCAAACCTGCCTGACGAGTCACGCAGACAGGAGAAACCCAGGCAGGTCAGCAGTTTGATAACTTCAGATGGTCGAACTTGTTTTTGTTCTTTTAGTTATGCATGAATCATGAAAGGAGAAAGTCATTTTCACAATTCTCGAACAATAATTTTCAAAAATAAGCACAAAATTATAACATTTAAATGTCAATAAAGCAAGATAGGTTATATTTCTTGGTATGAAATTAGACGAAGATCATATAAAACCCCACCAACAAATTATTTTTTTAGATTATAAAATCTTACTTTAATAGTCTAATAGCAGTATCTTTATACCTATTTTGCGTTATTCAATAAAGACAAGTATTTTCAAGCAGAGTTGCAAAGATTCAACAGTGCTGTTTTTTAAGGAACCGGAAATAAATAAGATACCCGATAAGTCGCCGAGAATTTTGATATAGGCGAGGCATTTTTGAGGAGCATAGCAGCGCTACGCAACGAAAAAATAACGAAGTATATATTAAAATTATCAAGATTTGGTCGGTTAGGTTATTATCTTCCGATTCCCTTAATCAATGTTTTGTTTGTTAAATGCCAAATTTTTAATCATGAAAAAAATTTTATTCTTTCTTTGTTTCGTATACGGCGGGCTGCTATCCGCACAAAATTTTGAAATTGGTGTTATGGCAGGGGTCGCGAATTACAACGGCGATTTATCTCCCAAATCTCTTAATGGCGCCATGAGTGAATTTCACCTCGCCTTTGGTGGCTTTGGCCGATACAATATTAATCAATACTTCGCCGCAAGAGCACATATCAATTACGGAAGTATCTCCGCAGATGATGCTAAGGCGAGTAGCGTTGCGCAACAACAAAGAAACCTTCAATTCCGGTCAAACTTACTTGAATTTGGCCTTGCCGGAGAAATCAACTTCCCCGGTTTTCAGCCTTATAATTTATACCGACCTTTTTCTCCATATATCTTTGCGGGCATTTCCCTTTTCAAATTTAACCCCAAGGCGGAATACGATAATAAATCTGTCGCCCTTCGGGATTTGGGAACGGAAGGACAGGGCATGGCCGAATTTCCGGATAGGCAAAAGTATTCCCTTTGGAATTTTAGCATTCCATTCGGAGCTGGTGTAAAATGGGCGATAACGGATATGTTGTCCATCGGGTTTGAGGCAGGCCTCCGCAAAACTTTTACGGATTACCTTGATGATGTCAGCACCACTTATGTTAACTATGAAACATTGGCTGCCTCAAATGGAGAACTAGCTGCCATATTGAGCAACCGCTCTAATGAAGCCAAGGTAACAGGTGATGGCCGTGGTGATCCGGAAAATGATGACTGGTATATGTTTTTCGGGATTACAATTTCTCATCATTTTTTGGATAATGGTTTGATGCGGAGTCGGAGAAAATCTAAGCGGAAGAAAGGTTGTCCGGGGCAGTTTTAAATGAACACCGAAATCAGAACCGTAGAACCGCAATGCATTGCGGTTCTACGGTTCTAGTGTATATAAGATAAAAAATACCCGGATTTTTCACATGAAGAACCCGGGATTTTTATACCAATTAAACTATATGATCTGCACATTTAAAAGTAACCAAATCTTTTAAAGTGAAGTTTCCATTTTCACCGAACTTTGGCCTCCAAGCCATCCGATCAATATCACTAGAGAAGTACATGTTCTGTGTTGCCTCAATAATCCCCAACAATACCTCTCCGACAATGCGGCCTCCGGTTCTTCCCAAATGCTTACCCCCTGTTTGGAGTTCTGATTCTTTTAAGATATAGAACCAAAGTGGTGCCTCATCGTGCAAGCCATTAATACCATCAACCCCCAGTTCTTTGTTAGACAATGGTGGTATGCCCATCGCCTTCGCAACTTGCTGCCCAGAAGGAATCATCAATGTTCTCGCCCTTCTCATATTTCTTTCCGGAAGAGAAACCGGTGCATCCTGACTCGCATCAATAAACGGCAAGTCGAAAAGTGGCAATGCAACACTGCTGTCAATCGCTCTGCAGAACTGAACATTGTCTCCCGTTTTTCCAAACTCCAAAAAGTAACTCCAATCCAAATTGTATTTCTTATGTACGCCTAATCTTCCTTCACAATCATCCAAAGGACAAACACCGAAAAAGGGTGCTTCAAATAAATCCAATCCCTGGACATTATCATTAATATTATATTTCGCACGGATCAATGTATGTCCGAAACGATAAGCGGCTCCTCCAAATTCTACTGGAATAAATGGACGTTCCGAATTTTTCTCATAATGATAAAACTTCCGGCCGTTTTCGAGAATATCCCAAGTCAGTTTTTTCCCAATAATAAAAGGTAAAAATTCATGGATAATGATCCAATGATAATGAAGCGTTACCAGTTTGCGCGCTTCCTCATAAAGCGTCTTGTTATCCAGCGGATTCCCTTCATGTTCCTTTTCCAAACATTTTACGACCTCATTATGAAACCCGACAATTCGCCGATGTAACTGAGAGATAAAAAGATTTTCATCGTTTCTCGGATCTCCGATAACGGCAGTTCCTTGTCGATTCCTTTGCAAGTCTATAGAGATCTCATCCTTTTCCGTCAATAAACGGAATGGCAATCGATGTTCCCGCCCTGGTTTCGTACCGAAGCCATAGGTATCATAAAGATGGCGGGCAACATCTGGATTCGCCCCATAGATACTGTCCAAGTCTAGTGCCGCTGTCCTAAAATTGGTCAAGGCCATCGGATCTAAGCGGTCATCAAATCTGGAGACCGGCTCTAGGGTTAAATCGTGGTCGATGAACTGGCCAAAGAATGCAAATGCAAGCGGGATGGGGCTATCCGTAGCTTTTGTTTCTGACTGTTCTCTCATGATCTGGGCAACTGCTTTAATGGCAGCATTTGTCGGTTCATAAGTTGGTAAGCCGGGAAACAGTACGCCAAATTTTCCGGCAGGCACTTCTCCTGTCATCGTTTGCAATCCAATGGATCGAAGTTTCTGTTCTACATTTTTTGGAGACATTTGCTTGATGGCCATTCCGCGATTAAAAACGGACTTCCCGCCATGGGCAGATGTTTTTTGTTTTTTTCTAACTTTTCCATTCGAGGTTCCTTTTCCCTTCGAAGGATTTTGTTGCATGGTTTGTCCTTCCATAATTTATAAATTTTATTTAATTACACAATGTATGTTTGTTGTTACATTAGTTTGATATGTAACAGGCTTTATAGTTAAATACGCTAGTGGTTCCTTGTCTGTTTCCGGAGGAGAAACGACACAAAGGTCTAGGGTTCCCGCCAGTGTATGGCAGGCATAATACCACCCTTGCCCAAAGTATAAACAGTGGAATAAAATGGTCATAACAATATATTTTTTCGATGCGTTTGCACCTTGTTTTGTGTTAACAAAAACATGATCAATAGCGGTGAATACTATTCATGCTTTTATTATTAACATCTAGATAAATACAAATTCCTAAAAAATACGGTTTCTTATAAAATCATTAGATTTGTATGTTTTTCATAATCTTTCCATCATAAGTTTTGCCTCCTTTTAGATAACTGATATTCTTTGTATATAGAAAGTTGTTTGTTTATTATGTTTGGTAATACTGCGGTGTTAGATGGTTATATTTTTTGCTAATACACTTATTGTGTAAACGTATGAATACATTAAAAATGTATATTCTCAACAAAAATATCACTTTTTTTTTACAAATAAAAATTTTAACTATACAAAATAACAACAATTTTATTGTTATGCCCCTAACTTAGTTTGAATATGGTATTATTCACATCTAAAAATCCATGCAAACTCAAATCACTGAAATAAGAGTTTGCATGGATTTTACAAAAACTATTTCACATCACCTCCTAACTTGTTCATACTGCTGCAAC
>JAHDGC010000210.1:0-4993 GCA_020627865.1 Saprospiraceae bacterium
ATATTATACAAAAAGAAAGTAAAATGAGGTTCTTCATAAGATCATTATTTTTTATAAGAATAGCTAAAACTGAATAAAGCAGTCTTAACTATATTCCAAGGTTAAACAAAGAAGCAAAAATAAATGATTTAGAAAAAAATGTAAAGCTTCAACACCTAATTTTTTTGTAATATGAGTTTGTATTTGGCAATACTTGGAGTTAGTACAAAAAAATTAAGAGTAATTGTAGGAAAAATCTATTTTTTTTTATTTTTGCGCTTCATAAAAACAACAGACTTTATTCTTTACGCAATACTATACATTCAGGGAAAACACCATCTAAATTTTATAGGAACATAGGTTGCATCATATCACTTTTGATACTGCGTAAAGTCTGGAAGACAAAGTCTAGTAATCTAAGGTCTAAAAGCGTAGCGATCTAACATCTAAAATCTAACATCTAATTATATGGACATCAGTATTCAAAATCTAGGAAAATCATACGGTCTTCAAAAAGCAGTAGACGGAATTTCTTTTGACGTAAAAACGGGGGAAATTCTGGGCTTCCTCGGTCCAAATGGTGCAGGGAAGACCACCACGATGAAGATGATCTGTAATTATATCACTATAGATCAAGGGGATGTTATTATTGGGGGGAAATCTGTGAAGACTGGTGAATTGAAAAAATACATCGGGTATTTGCCTGAAAATAATCCATTGTATCTGGAAATGCCGGTGATTGATTACTTGGAGTTTTGTGCGGCATTACAGCAAGTGCCCAAGGCGCAGATTCCGGATAGGGTTAGGCAAATGGTTCGGCTATGCGGGCTTAATGTTGAGAAACATAAAAAAATTGCGGAACTTTCTAAAGGATATCGCCAAAGGGTAGGCTTGGCGCAGGCCATGATTCACGATCCGGAAATTCTCATCCTTGATGAACCCACAACAGGGCTTGATCCGAATCAAATCGTTGAAATCAGGGAGCTTATTCGTCAACTTGGTCGACAAAAAACGGTTATCCTTTCCACGCATATTCTTCCAGAGGTGGAAGCAACTTGTGATCGCATCCTCATTATCAATCGGGGGAAAATCGTTGCTGATGGAACTGCGGATACTTTGCGTAAACAATCGCAAGGTCAGCAGGTGATTCGGATAAAGATTGATGACGCCAACACCGAATCTGCATTTCAGGCGCTTTCAGGGTTGCCTTCTGTCGGAATGGTTGACATCATTGATGGTACTAACGGAAGATTTGAAATACAAAGTAAACCGGAGATGACGGCTAATAAGGATATTTTTCTGCTTTGCGCAAAAAACAATTGGATATTATCCGAGAGTATTCCTTTTGAAACAAAACTGGAAGATATTTTCCGGGACTTGACTTTGAATTAAACCGAATACATAATTAAAACGGTGTATCTCATCTGGAAATTTACGGTAAAGGGAAAGCGTAGGTAGAATTTCCCGAATTTACAAAAAACAAAAAACAATCTAACCAATGAATCCAGTTTGGACTATAACAAAACGAGAGTTTAATTCTTTTTTCGATTCCCTCGTTGCCTACATCTTACTTTTCGCTTTTCTGGGCTTTAGTGGTTTCTTCACTTGGCTCTATGGCGCGGATATTTTTATCAGGAAAGAAGCAGATTTACAAGTGTTTTTCAGTATTGCATTCTGGACACTTTTCTTTTTTATTCCGGCCATCACCATGCGGCAGCTCGCAGAGGAGAAGAAAACCGGAACGATTGAAATGCTCTTGACCAAAGCAGTGACGGATCGGCAGGTTGTTGTTGGAAAATTCCTTTCCTGCCTGTTGCTGGTTTGTGTAGCCTTATTGTTTACCTTGCCTTATTATATCAGTGTTGCACAATTAGGAAATATAGATCATGGTGCGACCATCTGCGGTTATTTCGGGCTGATCCTCATGAGTGCGGCTTACATCGGTATAGGGCTTTTTGCCAGTAGTATTACCAATAATCAAATTGTAGCCTTTTTGTTGGCGCTTTTTATCGGTATCTTTTTCCACTTTATTTTCAATTTTATAGCTTCGGCTTCCACCGGAATGCTTGGGGAAATTTTCGATACCTTGAGTCTCTCTAGGCATTACGAGTCGATTATTCGTGGTGTATTGGATACTAAAGATATTATTTATTTTCTATCTATTGTTTTTATCAGCTTAGTACTGGCGGAAATCAATATTTCTAAAAGAGGGTAGTTTTATAATATAAAAAAATGAAAAATTATACCAGTATTTTATTAGTTGCAGGAATTTTATTGTTGTTAAATATTTTGTCAAAACAATTTTTCCTGCGTTTCGACCTGACCGAAGACAAGCAATATACGCTTAGTAATGCCACCAAAAATATCCTGACCAACTTGGAGGATAATATTACGGTAACGGCTTATTTTTCGGAAGACCTGCCACCCAATGTTGCCCGAACAAAATCGGACTTTAAGGAGATGTTAGTGGAGTACAACAGCCTTTCCAAAGGTATGGTCGATTACGAATTCATCAGCCCGAATGAAAGTCCTGAAAAGGAACAGGAAGCATTGCAATCTGGTATCCGTCCTATTATGATTAACATCAGGGAAAAGGATCAGATGAAACAACAAAAAGCTTTCATGGGTGCCGTGATTAATATGGGAGAACGGAAAGATGTCATTCCTTTTATGCAACCCGGTACGGCTATGGAATATGGCTTGACAACAAGTATTAAGAAAATTGCTGTGGTAGATAAGCCTGCTGTTGGATTGATTCAAGGACATGGAGAACCGGGTTTGCAGGAGTTGCAGCAAGTTTATGAAGCCCTGAGTATTTTATATAATGTTGAGAATTTGAATCTTGGACAGGAAGAAACTATTCCGGAACGTTTCAAGACAATCGCTTTTGTCAATCCGGCTGATAGTATTCCGCCTTCGCACCTGACCAAAGTAGATGACTATCTCAAAAGAGGCGGAAATGTTTTCATTGCATATAATGCTGTTGATGGCGATCTGCAAACGGCACAGGGAACGGCTCATACAACGGGATTAGAATCTTGGTTGCAAAGCAAAGGAGTCGAAGTGGAAAACAGTTTCATTGTGGATGCGAGTTGTGGGAGTGTGAGTGTCCAACAAAGGCAAGGTTTCTTTACCATGAACACGCCAGTACAGTTTCCGTTTTTACCGATGATTAATAAATTTGCAGATCATCCGATCACAAAAGGGTTGGAACAAATTATTTTACCGTTTGCCAGCCCGGTTCGTTATATCGGAGCTAATCCGGCAGAGTTTTCCAGTTTCCTGACGACTTCGGCAAAAGCCGGTGTGGTGCCTGCTCCGACGATGTTTGATGTAACCAATAAACAATGGTCAGGTAATGATTTTCCGATGTCTAATATTACGATTGGAGGGGTGTTGACCTTGCCGGAAGGTGGTAAAATGGTTGTTATTGGCGATGGTGATTTTGCCGTTTCTGGACAACAAGGTAGGGGGCAAAGTCAGGATAATATCAGCCTGCTTGTGAATAGTATTGATTTTATGTCTGATGATACTGGACTAATTGATTTGAGAACAAAGGGTGTTGCCACTCGCCCCATTGAGGATTTAGAAGATGGGACGCGAAGTATGTACAAGTACGGAAATTTCTTGTTACCATTGTTCTTGGTAATGCTATACGGCTTTTATCGGATGCAAAAAACAAGAGGCAGACGGATGAAAAGAATGCAAGAAAATTATGTCTAACACTCAGCGGAGATCAGACCACTTTAGCTGATAGACGTCAGAGGCGTCCGTGCCCAACTTGAGCAGACTGCTAAATTTCTAGCAGTGCAGCGTCTGGCCTCTAACAGTTCCGCCTGTGGAACGATCTGATATCTAAAAATGAGCGTTAGCGAATGCCTGCCTACTTTTCGCACGACAGGCAGGATCTAAAATCTAGTATCTAAGAGCGCAGCGATCTAACATCTAAACGTCTAACATCTAAAGAAATGAATAATAAAATATTAGGAATCATATTGTTATTGTTGCTCGGAATTTACGGTGCAACCCAAATGTTCTCCGGTAAAACAGAAAGTAGCTACAAATCGGAAATTGTTGAACTTGATCCTTCAACAGTGACTTTGATGAAAATATATAACAAGGCGGACAACATGGAAGAAGTCTTGTTAAAGAAAGAAGGAGAGAATTGGACGATTTCAAAAGGTGGCCTGACGGTAGCAGCAAGAGAAGATGCTGTAACGTCTATGTTGAGTATGCTGGAACTTATCAAAGCCAAGCGGATTGCTTCCAAAAGCAAAGACAAGTGGAAAGATTTTGAAGTGGAAGAAGGTGCTGGAAATCGCCTGATGGTTTATGCCGGAGATAAATTGTTGACCGATCTTTATGTGGGGCGTTTTCAATTCAACCAGCAGGCACAACAGATGCAGGGGATGCAACAAGCTCCGAGCGGGACTTCTTATCTCCGTTTGGGGGGTGCGGATAACGTTTATGCCCTTGATGGATTTTTGAGTATGAGCCTTGGGCAAGGATTTAATAGTTTCAGAAATAAAAGTCTTGTAAAATTGGATAAGGCACAGATTTCTGGTTTTAGTGTGAACTCGGAAAAAGGAAATTATAGTTGTTCCAAAGTTGGAAATATTTGGCAAACTGAGGATGGTGCAAAACTAGATTCTGCGAAAGTAGCTAACTACGTCAATGCGCTTGCGACAGTAAATGGGGGTGACTTTATAGATGATGTCAATAAGGCCGAGCTGACAAGCTTGCCTACACAATCTGTAACGATCCAAACGAACGAGAAACCCAATCCTGTTGTCTTGAATTGTTATTTTAAGGAAGGAGAACCTAAACCTTACATTATCCATTCCAGTGAAAATGATGCTTATTTTTTAAGTGATGACAACGGGATTCCGACAAGGATCTTTAAGGCAGTGGATGAACTGAAAGAGTGAAATTTGTTTTGTTTCATCGACAATTCTGCTAAGAAAAAAATGTTGGTATAAAATATTGGTATTATAAAAATGTTTTAAAGTTGACC
>JAHDGC010000210.1:5003-9875 GCA_020627865.1 Saprospiraceae bacterium
AAAACATTAGAGCCGCAATGCATTGCGGCTCTACTGTTTTTATACGACTCACTTATAAAAAAATATTTTTTTTCCATGCCACAAAAAGATAAAATCACCGTTGCCCTTGCCCAATTAAAACCCATATGGCTAAATCGAGAAAAGACCATCGCCAAAGTAGTCCATTACACCAACCAAGCCGCAGAAAAAAAAGCAGACTTGGTCGTCTTTGGAGAAGCCTTTGTGCCGGGCTATCCCTTTTGGCTAGAGCGAACAGGTGGCGCCGCCTTCAATAACGACATTCAAAAAACAATACATGCTCATTATTTAGATCAAGCAGTCAGAATTACAGAAGGCGATCTGGATGCGGTTTGTGCGATATGCAAAAAAGGACGAATTGCTACCATTCTTGGAACGATAGAACTGGCCAAGGATCGAGGTAACCACAGCGTCTATTGCTCTTTGGTTTATATTGATAAAAATGGAATAATAGCAAATGTTCATCGGAAACTGATGCCCACTTATGAAGAACGACTTTCTTGGGCAATGGGTGACGGGCATGGACTCCGTACACAACAACTAGGAGCCTTTACCGTTGGTGCCCTCAACTGCTGGGAAAATTGGATGCCATTGGCTAGGGCAGCACTTTATGCACAAGGAGAAAACCTGCATGTAGCAATTTGGCCCGGTGCGTATAGAAACACAGAAGATCTTACCCGTTTTATAGCCAAGGAATCCCGATCGTATGTGATCTCCGTGTCCGGTTTGTTACATGCAGATGACATCTCGCCAGAAATTCCCTATTACGATTTGATTGCTGACAACAGTGAAGGCTTTTTAGCCAATGGTGGCTCCTGTCTGGCTGCTCCAGACGGCAGTTGGATTATAGAACCCGTTGTTGAAAAAGAGGCTTTGCTCTTGGCAGAAATTGATCATGCTGTTGTACGGGCAGAACGCCAAAATTTTGATCCTTCCGGCCACTATTCCCGTCCGGATGTTTTGCAGCTTAGCCTGAACAGGAAGCGGCAAAGCGTTTTGGATATCACGGGATGATTAAAGTTCATAACAAATGGAGTTCCATCTGAGACAAAGGCAAAAGAAAATTGCGTGAAAGCAGCCTTTGAGTAGCCAGTAGAGGTCAATTGAAAATTGACCGAAAATCAAGGGAGATCAAGAAGGTTGGTGAATCATGGTTCAGACTTTCACTGGATTTGTCAAAGAACCATAATTTACAAATCATCCCCTACTCAATAACCTTACTCAGCGAACTCACCGCCGACACACAAAACACCCCCAACACATCATCCTCATTCGTTTCGCTGACCATATTCCCCTTCGCATTGGCGAGTGGCTCCGCAAAAATACCATTGTTGCCATTGAGGATTTGATCTCTGGTCAATTCCATAAAGAAAAAGGCTTCATTAGTTATGGAGTGAATTTCTACCATAACTTCATCGCCAACAGCCCAAGGAGATAGATCTACTTCCGAGGTGTCGGGGAAAGGGTTAATAAAATCCCGAATAGGCGTGATAAAAATAATATCATCAATTTCGGAGCCAGCACTGAACCCTGCATCAAAAGCGATATTGATTTCTTCTGGCTTGTTTAAAAAATTACCGTTTTTATAAGTCTTGATCCAATACGTATCCCCAATACCCTTGAGGTCTCTGGCAATAAATTGTGCATAGATTCCGTCCGCGCCACCCAATTCATCATCCCGAAACTCTTGTCTGATTTCTTCAATAACGGGAACTCGATTCATAATAGATGTTGCGGTGAGCACTTGTCCTTCATGTTCGATGCGCAAAGTGTAATTATCACCAACAACTCCTATGGTTTCATTATCAGAGGGCGTCCACTCATAAATACCATCTCCCTTATCGGAAAAAGTAAAAGACTGCGGATCATTACCTTTTCTTTCCACGACAACAGTCGCTCCACTGACCCCTTTGGCCAAAGTATTATCAAAATAAGGTTGTGTCCAAGTCAATTTTATGGTTTGCGTTTCTGATTTATTATTCAACCATGCATCGACCACGTATAAAGTATCCGCCTCGTTTAGTTGTACATCAATAACATCTTCGCAACTAGAAAATAAGAAAAGTGTGCAGATTGTTGATAAAAGTAATATGGTTTGTTTGAAAATTTTCATTGTTTTTATTTTAGAAACGATGTAAAGAAAAATTTTGCTCTCCTGACCCTGACCCTGATAGGGAATGCCATCCTCTATTTTTCTTTTCTTTTATATAATATTATAAATACTTAAGCTGGAATACTTATTAATTGGATTAAGAGTTTTTTGTATTTCAGTCATTTCTATTAAAAAGAAAAATTATAAGAGACCGAAGGAATAAAATTCCCAATAACAGATAACCGAATAGCCTCCGTATTGACAGCTTGTCCTACAGGAATTCGCTCGCTACTATCTTGCCGGAAGAAAATTGAAAATGGATTTCTTCTATTGTAAACATTATATACTGAAAATACCCAATCGCCTTTCCATCTTCTGTTCGGTCTGTCTTTTGCTTTTAACGTAGCGGAAACATCCATTCTATGATAAAGTGGAATTCTGATATTGTTGCGGGTATCATTAGCATTATACGGAATGGTATAACCTTGTTGTTCAATTCTTGAGGTTGGGAACGTTGTAGGAGTTCCTGAAATAAGGGCAAAGTTAGCACTCACTGACCAACGCTTTGTTAATTCATAAAAAGTAGTAAGGCTCAAATTGTGGGTTTGGTCATAGCGGGAAGGATACCAGTTTCCATCATTGATGCCCAGCACTTTTCTTTCCGTCCGAGCAAGGGTATAACTTGCCCAACCGGTAAACCGACCTTCATTTTTCTTCATCATCAATTCTAACCCATAAGCGCGTCCATCTCCTTCTAATAAATGCCCTTCGATAAAAGTATTCAACAATAAATCTGCGCCGTCAACATAGTCCACGAGATTGTACATTTTTTTATAATAAATTTCCGAAGAAAACTCGTATGCATTGTCCTTGAAGTTTTTGAAAAAGCCCAAGGCAACCTGATCCGCTTTTTGCGGTTTGATATTGTTGGTGCTTGGCGTCCAAACATCAATAGGTGTCGATGCTGTTGTGTTAGAAACTAGGTGAATGTATTGTGCTGTCCTGTTATAACTGGCTTTTAAAGAAGCCGATTCATTAAGCTGATATTTAATGGAGAACCTCGGCTCTAGATTGTTATAAATCTTGATGGATTCCCATTGATCATAGGATTGTACACCGATAGCCGGACGTTTTTCACCCAAAGGCGCTTCACCAAATTCATAAGCATTCCCCTTCCCAGTATAGTTGAACATAGAAAATCGTAAGCCATAATTCACTTTTATATTCTCAAATAAGTCTTGTTCATTCTCTACATAAACGGCACTTTCTATGGCATACTTATTCGGAAGGCTGATGTCTGTCGTTTCACCCTCACTTACACCAACCGCATTCCCCGGTTCAAAAACATAAACAATTCCCTGACCGCCAAACCTGAGGACATTATCAGGATTGATAAAATAACTAAATTCAGGTTTTATACTATAATTATCAATACTGGCGTCCCAAGTAAATTTATTGGTAGATTCATCCCCGAAGTTGATTTTATAATCATAGTCACTATAATACAATGTCAGGTTACTAAAAAGGCGATCGCTGAACAGGTGGTTCCAACGCAAGGTGCCCGTACTATTTCCCCAATTGAATCCTGCACTGGCTCCAAAACCAAAATTATCTCGGCCAAAATAACCGGAAAGGTAAACCCGATCTTTTTCACTAATTTTATAGTTGGCCTTTAAGGTGAGATCATAAAAATTCAATTCTGTATCGGCCAAGTCATCGCCTAAAAATGGTTTAGACAAAATATCAATATAAGAACGACGACCCGCCACAATGAAAGAAGCCTTGTCCTTAATAATCGGAGCTTCCAAGGACAGGCGACTAAAAATAAAACCGATACCACCATTCATCTCAAACTTTTTCAAATTCCCTTCTTTCATCCGCACATCTAGAATCGAAGACAGTCGCCCACCATATCTGGCCGGAATACCACCTTTGTATAGCTTGACATCTTTCACGGCATCGGGATTAAATACGGAGAAGAAGCCAAATAGGTGAGAGGAATTGTAAACCGGAGCTTCATCCAATAAGATCAAGTTCTGATCTATGCTACCTCCACGGACATTGAACCCACTCGCGCCTTCTCCCACAGAGCTGACACCGGGGAGCAATTGGATACTTCTCAGCACTTCCACCTCTCCAAGTAGGGTAGGCATACTTTTAATGGTTGTCATATCAAGTTTGTTGACACTCATCTCAATATTGCGGACATTTTGGTCTTTGGCCTCTGCGGTGACAATCACTTCCTCGATTTGAACGCCTTCTGGCAATAATTCTATTGTTTTGGTGATATTCTCCCCATTGAGGGTAACGGTTTCTGTTTTGCTATCAAAACCAAGATAGGAATATTCCAGTTCGTAAGTGCCGGATGGTAGCGAAATGGAATAAAAGCCATATTCGTTGCTGGTTGTTCCTTTGGCGATTTCTTTAACGAAAACCGTCGCTCCGATTAAAGTCTCTCCATTGTCAGCATCTTTGATGTAACCACTGATGGTCGGATTCTTCTGAGCCGAAACGAATGGTATTAAGAAGAGGAAAAACAGTACAGTATTGAAAATTCTAAGCATTGCTTGTTGTTTGTTATGATAATAAAGTATTAACGAGTTCTGTTGTGATTAATTATCTATTGAAATAATGTTTTAAATGATAAGATGTTCATAAATATGGCAATTAATTTAAAATATTTAAACAAAAAAGAACCTGCCCCGAAAAACGAAGCAGGTTTGTCAAAAAACATTTAATCGCGCTAATGAATTTTTATGTTT
>JAHDGC010000211.1 GCA_020627865.1 Saprospiraceae bacterium
TACAACCAAAAATTAAATACCATAAATAAAAAAGTAGCACAGAAGAACAAGCTTTTAGCGGAGGCTAATGATACCATTCAAGAAAAGAATGAAACACTCAATAAACTGGTGCATGATTTGGATGTAGCCAATAATAAAAAGGAAGAAGTCATCAAATATCTCGACAATTTTGCCTATATCGTCGCGCATGACATGAAAGCCCCGATACAAGTGGCGTCTAGCTTTTCAACAATGCTTTTGCGAAAAAATGGAGATGAGTTGGACGAACAAAGTAAAGAATGCCTCAACTTCATCTCGAATAATATCAATAAAATGGCCTTGATGATAGACGATGTTTTGGGCTTGGCAAAACTGGATCAAAGTTTGCCGGAACCGACAGCCGTTGATTTGAAAGAAACTGTCCAACAGATAGATTACATCATGAGGCATAAGCATGCTGATGCTGCTTTTGAGGTAGTAATCCCAGAGGAATTACCACAGGTTTGGGGGCACAAGACATTATTCCATAAACTGTTTTTGAATTTGATTAATAATGCTATTGTTCATAACAAGACAGGGAGGACAACCACAATACAAGTGTGTGTGGAAGATGAGTTAGCGCAAGCGGATTATTTTACTTTTGTACTTCAAGATACCTCCGGTGGAATTCCGGCTTATCTTCTGGATATCGTATTTGATTTGTTCCAAAGTTCAGATAAGGAGCAAGGGAATGGGATAGGTTTGACGATTTGCAAGAAGATCACCGACTATTATGGTCGGAAAATCTGGATTGAGACAGAAGAGGGGATCGGAACACGGTTTTATTTTGAGCTTCCGAAGGTTTTGTGTAACAGCAAGGGCACGGAAGAAGTTCACCATACTAATAGTCTTGCTTATGCAGAAGTGGGTGCTTAAGTTTTTTTAGAATATTCATGTCAACTTTGCACATAAACAATATCTTTTCCTTCAAAGATAGTTTCCTCAAAAAAATCAGAGATGGGGTAAATTTCGATATACTCCCGATTATGTAAAGCTTTGATTTCTGTTTCGATGTCACCGCCTTTCAAGGCAATCAGGCCATTGGGGATGGCATGCCGTTCCTGTTTTTTCATACGGTGTTTGGTCCAAGCAAGTAACCTGTCCAATTTGGCAACAGCACGGGTGACCACAAAATCGAACTTCTCTGTCAGGTTTTCCGCGCGGATCTGGCGAGCCTCTGCATTAGGAAGCTTCAAGGCCTTGATGACTTCTTTGACCACCATAATTTTTTTACCGGTTCCATCTACGAGTAGAAAATGTGCTTCTGGAAATAGAATAGCCAATGGAACACCAGGGAAACCACCGCCTGTTCCGAGATCGAGAATTCTTGCTCCGGGAACAAATTTAATGATCTGAGCAATGGACAACGAGTGGAGGACATGTCGGGTATAGAGCTGGTCAATATCCTTTCGGGAAATAACGTTGATTTTATTGTTCCAGTCATTGTACAAGGCTTCGAGTGCCGTGAATTGTTGGATTTGTTTTTCCGTAAGGTCAGGGAAATATTTTTGGATGATTTGGATTTTCTCTGGCATGGATAGTTGTGTGAAGTTTTTGATTATTGACTTTGATACCCAAGTGTTTAAGAACATAGCACTATTTACTGGGGTTTCGTATGGTTTTATTCTGACTATTTTAAGAAAAGGTGCCAAGTTTTATAAAAACATTATTAAGGTGATTAAAGTCCATGTCCATAGTGATTAAGGTTGTTTTGGTTTTATGTGCTGTCGCTGCTATCCAAAGGTCGTTCTTACCCATATTGCGTGCGGAAACTCCTTTGGAAAGGGATAATGACATTAATTTTCCTTGACTATATGCATCTATTCTTGCATAAGACTGAATAATGTCTTTTTTAGCAATAGGCAAAGCATTGGTATTTTTTAGAATAGCCGATAATAGTTTTAGTTTTTTTTCTCCCCATTGTAATTGGAGGGCAAGGGAATAAATTTCTCCAATACTAACAATAGATAGGAATACTTTATTGGGAGGTTTCCAAAAATGATAGTTGTCATTGAGTATTTTATAATTTTCTGACTGTCGGATATAATGGATAAGGATATTAGTATCCCAAAGGTAATTCATAAGTTTAATGCTTTAGCATTTTGCACAGTTCATCAGCAGAAGGGCTGTCTTTCCATAGTTCACGAAGTGTCGAGAGTTGATAATCGGAAAGTGCATAGCCTTCTAATTGAAGAGGAGTATCGAAATCTTTAATAGGAAGGTCAGGAATTTCAATAGCGTTTCCCCCTTCTTCCCATCTAGAAAGGATTTTATCCCTCATTTCCTTCGGTATTTGTTGAAGGAGCTGAATGATTTGTTCTATACTAAGATTTAATTGAATTTCGGCCATAAAGATTTTTTTGATTAAAATTTCATGTTGTTCCTTTTTAAAAATATGCCTTTTTTTTTAAATATTCAAGAAATAAGAACCCAAATAATTAAGGTGCTGTTTATTATCTCAATTTTTTTTCAAAACAAACACTATTTTCTACCCCCTTATACTGGCCATAATTTGGAATAATAGTATAACCCTTGTTTTTATACATATTTAAGGCCTCTTTTTGTCTTTTGCCTGTTTCCAAAATACATTTCTCAAATGCTAATGTTTTTGCCCAGATTTCCAATCCTGTTAGTATTTCTGTTGCAATACCTTTTCCTCTATAATCCGGCTTGACATACATTCTTTTTATTTCCATGCTTTTCGTACCGTGTGCCTTGATGGCTCCGCATCCGACGGGTTCTCCATCTTGATAAGCGACAAGCGCATATTTTATGCCATCAATTTTATTGTACTGGTCGTAAAAATAATGCTGATCATCATCATAGATTTTTAAGGCTGCATCAAGTGCTTTGACTAATTCGACAAAGTCTTTATTGAGGGCATTCGTTTTCTTTATGTTTAACATTCTACTCTTTTACTTAATTTTGTAACAATATGATTTCGAGCGGTTGTGAAGGTGTATGATTAAATGCTATCTTCCCATATGCACCAGCAACACCGAAATATCAGCCGGCGAAACTCCGCTAATTCTGCTGGCTTGGCCAATTGTAACCGGCTTGATTTCCGTCAATTTTTCACGAGCTTCTGCCGATAAAGAAACGAGTTTGTTATAATCAAAATCTTCCTTCAGGTGAAGCTTTTCCAGCCTGTTCATCTTGTCCACCAATTCTTCTTCTTTTTTAATATAACCTGCATATTTCATATTGATTTCCGCAAGGTCAATAAATTCTTTCGGATATTTTTTTAACATCTCATCAAGACCCGGAGCAATCTGACGTATATCCTGAATGTACAAATGGGGGCGGAGCAATACACTATGCAGTTTTACCTTTTGTTTTAGCGGGGCAGATTTTTTATTTTCTAACAATTCTTTAGCATCTTCTGGTGTTATGCTGTTTTGTCGGAAGTAATCTTCAATCTCTTTTGCCGCAGCTTGCTTTTTGTCAACCCGCTCCATTCTTTCATCAAGTTGCATGCCCAACTTTTGAGCGAGTGGCGTTAACCGCAAATCCGCATTATCTTGCCGTAGCAAAATCCGGTATTCTGCCCTTGAGGTAAACATTCGGTAAGGTTCTTCGGTGCCTTTGTTGACAAGGTCATCAATCAAAACCCCGATGTAAGCCTCTGAACGTTTCAAGACGAATGGCGCTTCTTCATTTATTTTTAAATGTGCATTAATACCAGCCATCAATCCCTGACAGGCTGCTTCTTCATAGCCTGTAGTTCCGTTAATTTGCCCAGCAAAAAATAAGTTATTTACAAGGCGCGTTTCTAGGGAAAGTCGCAACTGTGTTGGCGGGAAAAAGTCATACTCAATAGCATATCCCGGACGGAACATTTTTGCATTTTCAAAACCCGGAATCAAGCGTAAGGCCTTAAACTGAACATCTTCCGGTAAGGACGAAGAAAAACCATTGACATAAATCTCGCAAGTATCTCGGCCTTCGGGTTCTACAAAAAGCTGGTGCCGATCCCGTTGTGCAAAACGATCAATTTTGTCTTCAATCGAAGGACAATACCGAGGTCCTAATCCTCGGATTCTACCATTAAACATGGGAGAGCGATCGAAGCCCGTTTTTAAAACATCATGTACTTGTTGGTTCGTGTAGGCAATATGACAAGGGAGTTGATTTTCAACCACTGGTGTATCTGTATAGGAAAACTTGCTCGGGTTTTCGTCACCCGCCTGAAGCTCCATTTTATCCCAATCAAGGCTACGGCCATCAATTCGGGGCGGTGTTCCCGTTTTCATCCGACCTGATTTAAAGCCCAATTCGATGAGCTGTTCCGTAATTCCTTTGGATGCTTTTTCTCCAGCGCGACCTCCACCGAATTGCTTATCTCCGATATGGATTAAACCATTGAGGAAAGTACCATTGGTAAGGACAACTGCCTTAGTCGGGATTTCTATCCCCATACCTGTGCGGACACCTACTGCCCGACCATCTTTCACCACGATTCCGGTAACCATCTCCTGCCAGAAATCAATATTGGGGTGGGCTTCTAACATATTCCGCCATTTTCTGGCGAACTGCATCCGATCACTTTGTGCTCTCGGGCTCCACATGGCTGGCCCTTTGGACAGGTTCAGCATCCGAAACTGTACCATACTATGGTCGGTAACAATCCCAGAGTATCCGCCCAGAGCATCCACTTCCCGAACAATTTGCCCCTTGGCCACACCACCCATTGCTGGATTGCAAGACATCTGCGCAATGGTTTGCATATTCATCGTCACCAGCATGACTTTAGAACCCAAGTTCGCGGCTGCAACAGCTGCTTCACATCCGGCATGCCCTGCCCCTACTACTATGACATCGTATGTTGGAAACATTTTTTTAGATGTTAGACGCTAGATATTAGACCTGCCTACGCGAACGTGGGCGGAGGTATTAAATTTTAGATATTTAGCTTATTAAATTAAAATGCAAAAATACGAAAATTTGGGGACTAATTGAAGGAGAATAGTATAGCTGTTGTAGCAACCTTTATAAAAGTCTATTGTAGATATTAAGGGAGGCAAATATTAAGTCCATGCCATTTAGAAAAATTAAATTATTGAAAAGGAGGTTAATTCAAGAAACCATCGCTCAGTTTAATAAATTATAATTTTCAATAGTAACATTGATTGCAACATCAGGCCAAACGAAGCCGTCGTGAAAAATACCACAAGCCTCATTTAATTTAGCGAAAGCTGTTTGTGCACCAAAGGTCCTTAAATCTTCAATGCTTCCGGATAGCTTTAGCATGCTATTTTCTTCGTCTAATGCTACATTTAAGATTACATGCTGTGTGATCTCATTAATTGAAATTGCAATTTCAGCACTTTCATGGTCGATGTTAATGACTTTGCAATCTATTTGTGGGGTAAAATAGGGGAAAAAATATTTGCCAACATTAGATGTTTTTGTGTCATCATTTCCCACGTTTGCGGAATTCGTAAAGATCGTGATCTCTGAATCTTCTAATTGGTCAAGAATATTCGAAGCACTCCGAGTCAAACTATACTCAAAGGAATCAAAGGAGCCTGAGACGCCTACTCGATCTTCAAATAAGGGGAATTTAAATGCAGTCCATTCTAAAGAAACTTTTAGATTCTGTTCAACTTCAATGTCTGAAAATTCTTCAATCCTATCATGCGTGCAAGAACTCGTGCTCAATAATAAAATAGCTAAAAGTAAAGTTGAAAAACCTTTGAAATAATTGGTCGTTGTCATTTTTTCTTTGTTTATTGGTTGTTAAAAATGTTAAAACAAGACAATCATTTTTGGCCTTGTTGCTGCAATGAATACAATGGCGTTTTATGATTTACTTGCACTCAAAATTATTTAAAACCGCCATAACTATCTAATGAAAATTGTGCTGTTAATAAGGTTTCTAAATGTGATATAGTACTGCATTAAATGATTTTTATATTGATGGGAAATTGATTTGTTGTTGTTTAAATCCCTTTAAGTGTAGCATTTTCGCGTGTTAGGAAGAAGTGGGGGTTAGTGTAATAGGAGCTTTTCTTAGATGAAGATTAGGTTTCTAAGAAAAAATAAATTGAAAGAAAAATTACCTTTATAAAGAAATTTTGGTTCACCTCCATAATAAACGGGATTCATATATGTTTTTATTTTTTTTAAAAAAATCCTAAATACTAATGCTCGTTAAACTATCATGGGGGCGGTGCTCTGCACCCTGTCTGCGTGACTTGCTAGGCAGGCTTATTAATGCTCCTTCTTTTGGTATTCTACAAACGGTATCGCTCCGCTGGAGCTATGTGAGGAACGTAGTTCCTGCACCATTTGTAGAAAAAATCAAAAGGAATAAATTTTTAGAGGTACATCGTACCGACACCATCTGAAAGCATGTGTTTTTATAATATATTGTCTCCGCTCAATATTGAGATGAACCGAAATTTTTTTGCAGGAAAAAAATAAAAACAAATGAACCTAAATATCATTCTGGCAAAAAGTATGCTGTCGATTATTATTGTTTTAGTAATGTTTCAATTTGGAAATGCTATGGAACAGCCTCCCTATTCTTCATCGTCGATGGACATATTATTAACTAAGCATGAAAATGTAGATTCGATAATCTTGATAGATACGACATTATGCCACGGAGAATTCTTGGTCATTAATGGTGTAATTTATGATATGGACAATCCTGCAGGAACGGAGGTTGTTAGCAATGGAAGTAGTGAGGACATCATTTATATAGAGCTAGACTTCTACCCTTCCATAACGATTACAATAACTGAGGCAGTGTGTGAAGATGTACCCGACCCACCAGTAGAGGGTACATTAATTTTAATAGATCAAAATGGATGTGATTCTACAATAGTTTATGAGGTCATAATCTTGCCGTCAAATGACCCAGCTTGCACGGAGAGTTCGATTTCGGAAGAAAATATAAAGGAAAAATGGCTTTGTTACCCCAATCCCATAAAAGACATTTTCATAATAGAGGCAGCAGGATACCATGGTGCAGTCAGCTTTTCTATTATGACAAATGAAGGAAGGTCAATTTTAAGTGGCAGATTAAATGCTGACCGGAATGAAATAGATTTACAAAATATCCCAACTGGCTATTATATTTTGGGTATAAAAGGGGGATCAGGAACAACTTATAAGAAGCTCCTGAAGATGTAATGACCAATTATTTCCTAATAACAATCCCAGCTAAATTTCACCTTAGAAAAATCTCGTTTGGCCAAATCTTCTTTTTGAATAAAAAAATGCGCTGCACCCATATCTCCCCAACACAACTCCCTTTCTACTTCTGAATCCAACTGGAAAAGTAAGATGCTATCATCATCTGGTTCGCGATCATCTTCTTGGGCAAAGAAAACATAGCCACCAATTTTATGTCCTTCGGCATTGATTGTTTTTTTGTACTTTTCTCGGATTTCCCATTCCTCATCTCCAAATTGCCTTAGAAAATCTTCACCAAAACTTTCTGCAAAATGTTTATCACTTAAAGGTACAATTTCCGTTGCTTTAGCAAACTCTAGTGCAAAACTCCGGTCTTGTGGAATGGCCGTCTCTCCATAAAACCTCAAAAATGAAAAATCTTGTATCAATTCAGCTGCATCTGAAATGGGGGAAGGGTGATAAACGATACGGAAACAGTCTTGGTTATCAGGCTTGTCAAGGTCAGCACCAAAAGTAGCATCATCAAAAATAAAAAACTGAAGAATTCCCGTTTCTGGAAATCCATCTAACTGGGGGATGTCTCCAAAGTTAAGTTGACTTAGGAAATAGAGCTGCTTTCCATCTTTATTTGTAGGGTAAACCAATTCTTTCGGCCAGTAAGGTTGTCCACCTAAGCGGCTTTCCCAAAGGTTGGCGATTGGGCGGTCTACTGTTTTTACCTTTATAAAATCTCTTTCTGTTGCAAGGAATTGCGCTTGCCAGGGCATCAGTTCCCCTGGTATTTGAAATTTTTCTCCCATTATAGTGATTCTGTGTGCTGAAAATTTTGTCAAATATCAGATAAAATTTGCTATTTTTGCGCATCTTTTTAAAAATTAAACTTTTATTAATATGAAGACGGATTTTTTAAAAACACTAGGACTCAAAGAAAAGAATAATGGAACGAGTACTGGCCTGAAATCTACGGCCGGTTCCAAGCAATATATTGAATCCTACTCGCCAGTTGATGGCCAGTTTATCGGTAGTGTCAGTGTAACGTCAAAGAAAGAATATGAAAAGGTTGTAGCTACAGCGCAAAAAGCTTTCCGTGAGTGGCGCCTGATTCCTGCGCCTAAACGTGGGGAAATTGTGCGCCAATATGGAGAAGCACTACGGGAAAATAAGGAAGCCCTCGGAAAGTTAGTTTCTTATGAAATGGGCAAAAGCCTACAGGAAGGCTACGGCGAAGTGCAAGAAATGATCGACATCTGTGATTTTGCTGTTGGGCTATCCCGCCAGCTTTATGGTTTGACCATGCATTCAGAGCGCCCTGGACATAGAATGTATGAGCAGTGGCATGCCTTGGGTGTTGTTGGAATTATCTCTGCCTTTAATTTCCCAGTTGCAGTTTGGTCTTGGAATGCGATGATCGCCCTAGTTTGTGGTGATGTTTGTATCTGGAAAGGCTCTGAGAAAACGCCACTTTGTTCTGTTGCTTGTCAGAATATTTTCCACAAAGTACTTAAAGCCAATAAAGTTCCGGAAGGTGTGTCTTGTATTGTCAATGGTGATTATAAGGTTGGAGAATATATGACAACAGACAATCGGATTCCTCTGGTTTCTGCAACCGGAAGTACACGGATGGGTAAGATTGTTGGGGCAACGGTTGCGGAAAGATTAGGAAGAACATTGTTGGAGTTAGGTGGCAACAATGCGATTATCGTAGAACCTGATGCTGATTTGAAATTGGTTTTGACAGGAGCTGTCTTTGGTGCCGTCGGAACATGCGGACAACGCTGTACCTCTACCCGTCGCCTTATTATACACGAATCTATTTATGATACGGTAAAAGAAAACTTGGCGAGTGCTTATGGCCAATTAAAAATCGGAAGCCCACTAAATCCTAAAATGCATGTTGGGCCACTGATCGACACGGATGCAGTGGATAAGTATTTGGATAGTATTGAAAAGGTGAAAGAAGCCGGTGGTAATTTTGTTGTTGAGGGTGGTGTCTTGAAAGGTAAAAAATACAGCAGTGGTTGCTACGTGAAGCCTTGTATCGCAGAAGTGGAAAACGAGTACCAGATTGTGCAACATGAAACCTTTGCCCCGATTCTTTATATTATGAAATACAAAGATCTTTCGGAAGCGATCGCCATGCAGAATGATGTGCCACAAGGTTTATCTTCTGCCATCATGACGACCAATATGCGAGCAGCAGAACAGTTCTTATCTGTGGCCGGTTCTGATTGTGGTATTGCCAATGTGAATATCGGAACAAGCGGTGCAGAAATCGGTGGTGCATTCGGTGGGGAGAAAGAAACCGGCGGTGGCCGCGAGAGTGGTTCCGATTCTTGGAAGGCTTATATGCGCAGACAAACGAATACGATTAATTATAGTAAGGAATTGCCTTTGGCGCAGGGGATTTCTTTTGATTTTTAAAACGGTAGGGTCGTAATCCTTTACGTCCCCTTACAGATTTTATTATTGCCTTAATTAGGGCAAGTTTAGCATCATCAAATGCGGCTCATACATTCGTGTGAGCCGCATTTTTCTTTGTAAACGCATTTTTTCTAAAAAAATCGTAAAAAGATACCGCTTAAAGTGATTTTTACTTAAATGGTTGATTTACAGTGATTTATGTTGATTTTTAGTCGTTTGTAAACGTTTACAAACGTTGACAAACGCATACCAACGCAACTAAACGTTTATTAAGCG
>JAHDGC010000212.1:0-4370 GCA_020627865.1 Saprospiraceae bacterium
TATTGCCGACTTTTCAGCAAAGAATTTATATAAAGGAGTCTTTACTCCCCGAATGCATCAAACAACCGGACCGCATTGTCTTTCTGCAATTCCCATGAAAATTAATTCGACATCACTCATACGAGTAAAGCATATAGAAACTGAATAGTAATGGACTTTACTCAATAAAGCGATAAATGTATAATCCTTTGATTACAATAACTCTTTATTGCCAATACGGACAATGAAAAGTTATTATATATTCTTGATGAAGAATTATACGAAAAAGTATAGACTTAGTATTGAAGATAACTCATTGTGGATAATGAGTATTAAAACCTTTTGTGTGTTGATTGTTGATACCTTGTAAGAAGGTCATATACAAATGTGCATCAAAATAATTTAAAATGCAAATTTTTTGTTAATTAAAATTAAAGTAAATGGCAAAAATTCTTAATGTCGAAATAAAAGCGATCTGCAAATATCCAGAGAAAGTGAAAGAAATGCTGGCATTAAAACAGGCAGATAGCAAAGGCACAGATCATCAAATTGATACCTACTTCAATTGCCCGAATGGCCGGCTGAAATTGCGGGAAGGAAATATAGAACATTCCCTCATTTTTTATAATAGGAACAATGAAGCAGGGCCAAAAGTCTCGGATGTAGAGTTGATTCGCAATCCGGCAGAAGGTACCAAAACATTACTGACTCGGGCTTTTGGGGTAAAAGTTATTGTGGATAAAAAACGGGCAATTTATTTTATTGATAATGTGAAATTCCATGTGGATACTGTCCAAGGATTAGGAACATTTGTGGAGATAGAGGCTATTGATGAAACTGGGGATTTAGGAAAAGAAAAATTGTATGAACAATGTCAACACTATCTGGAGTTGCTGCAAATTGATAAAGGAGATTTGCTTGAACATTCTTATAGTGATATGCTGTTGGAAAATAAGATAAGCTAATGATAAAAAGATACCCAGCAAAATTATTATTACTTGGCGAATACAGTATCATTCTGGGGAGCGAAGCATTGGCAATACCGCTGCCCATATTTTCTGGTCGTTGGAAACAGGAAGTAGATATTGAGGTTGTTCAGAAATTGCAACAAAGCTTATCCGGATTTTGTGATTATCTGGTTAAATTAAATTTTGAAGATGATGCTTTATGTAGTTTTAATGTTGAAGAATTTGCCAATGATTTAGCTCAAGGCTATTATTTTGATTCCAATGTGCCGCAAGGATATGGCGTGGGTAGCTCGGGTGTGTTGTGTGCTGCCGTTTACGATAAATATGTTGTTAATAAAACAAATGATGCTTCGCAATTAAAAAATATCTTTGCTAAAATGGAACACTTTTTTCATGGGGCAAGCTCAGGGACTGATCCATTGGTTTGTTATTTAAATAAAAGCGTACATATTGTTGATGGGAAGGTGGCCGCAGTTGAATTACCAGAAGATCATGCTTCCAATCATGGTTTTCTTTTATTGGATACAAGTGTTCCCAGAAATACTGATCCTTTGGTAACATTATTCTTGCAAAAATCAAAAGACGATACTTATAGAGGGAAATGTGAAGTAGATTTGATTCCTGCTGTTTCCAAAACTATTGAGGCTGTTTTTAATAAAAATTATCTTCAATTAAAAACAAGCATCAAAAAGATCAGCGACTTTCAACAAGTACACTTTGCAGAAATGATTCCGGAAAAATTTAAAGTCTTATGGAAGATCGGGGAAAACAATGCTTTTATTCCTAAAATATGTGGTGCGGGTGGTGGTGGATACATGTTGTTGTATAGTTGGGATATTCCAAAAAGTTTGGCCGCCCTTTCAAACTATAAAATTCAAGTTGCTTTTAGGCTGTAAGGGGGGAGCAAATTCTATCAGAATTTATGGAATTATCTAATTTTCAGCCTGCCTAGCAAGTATGCTACGCAGACAGGAATTTTACTATTGGCGATATTTTTCTAGTAAGCAAATAGTACTCTTTGTTACACTTTTCCCTATATTCTAGAAATTTATTTTCCATTAAAGAACCTATTCTTCCTTCTATATAGATTCCCATGTGAGAGAACTAAGTCTGACTTCTAAAAGCGCAGCGATCTAATGTCTGACAGCGCAGCGATCTAGTTAGTATGCTTCAAATACTCATACAAATCCGGAAAAGACTCTGCAAAAGTATCCAACTGCGCCCTAGAACACCGCAGCCCATTAATATAAGGCACGACATAAGCCCCCGAAACGCCCTTGTTTTCCAATTCCGAACGCAATTGCTCCGCAGAACTATACGTTTGATAAAGTCCTAAAGTATAGCGGTAAACATCCGAACCGAAATTAGACTCAATCATGGCATCCGGATAATCATCAATAATGTAACTGTCATACATTTGCTTGATAGCACTAACCTGAACTTTATATGCGAGTCCATTCATGGTTTCATTAAAAAAGCGAAGTTTGAAATTCCGGAGGGAGGTCGGTACCTTAATTTCTTTTTCCGTTACTCGGATAGGCAGGGTTTCCACACCATGCAATTTAAAATCAATTCTCCGGTTGAGAGATATGCCTTTTCGACTAGGCTCGCCATCAATTTCCGTATAGGCAATAGGGTAGGCTGCACCACAACCTTTGATATTGATACGCTCTCGCGAAACACCATGTTCGCCAAGATAATCCGCTATTTGTTCCGCCCTTTTCATCGAATAATAAAGATCAAATTTTGTCGGCCCTTGTTGGTCGGAATGACTGTTGATGCTTAAGTGCAATTCCGGGTAGGCAATTAGTGCTTCGAGTAATGCTGCCATATCGGACTTGTTGCCGGAGCTGATGACATCATTATTATCTGTAAAGAAAACGGGTTCAATTTTGTACACCGGAATTTTATTGCTGTTAATTTTTGTCGGGCGAGTTTCTTTATCAGGGTTAGCCGTTGGTGCGACATCAGCTGTACTTTGTTCTGGTTCTTCGGTAACGATCATGGAAAAAACCAAAGGATTGGAATATCGCTGTTGTTCCTTTTGAGGCGATTTATAATAAGCGGCATAAAGATCGGATTCTCCTTCTCCTTCTTTCCGATTAGAAGCAAAGTAAGCCTTTAAGCCATCTTTACTCATTTTGAAGTTAATATCATCCTCAGGAGAATTTACCGGAAAGGCAAGATTAGCAGGTGCTCTCCAACTACGGGTTTTGTCATTATATTCGGCTTTCATAATATCAAATCCACCCATACTGGTGTAAGAATTATTGCTGCTGAAATAAAGCGTTCTGCCATCCTTTGCCAAAAATGGAGATTGTTCGTCGTATGCAGAATTCACTGTTGGCCCTAGATTTCTGGCTTCAGTCCACACACCATTTTCTCGGCTGGTAATATAAATATCATAACCACCAAAACCACCAGGGCGCATGCTGGAAAATAACATGATACTGTCGTTGTAGAAAGAGATTTGTCTATCTCCTTCCTCTGGCTGAACGGGGGGATCATCAAGGGTGCCGAAAAAGAGTAATTCCCCATGGTCATTTTTAAAAGTATCTACGAGTAATTCTCCACTGAATCGGGTAAAGCCCTTGAAGAAATACATCACCTTTCCTTCATTATCAAAATCAAGTAAGATTTCATTTCGAGGCGTGTTGAGGGGAGAGGTCAGCGGGCTAGCAACGCTCCATTCTCCGTTGTATTGAGAAGCCGAAAAAATATCAGAACTGAACCGACCAAACTTTTGATCCATGTGCCCTTTTTCGTTTCGTTTGCCCCCTTTATTGCCTGCCCTGACAGAAGAGAAGTAAATTCTATTATCGTAATTGGGGCTTAAAACCGGAAGGAAATCGTCATAAGGGCCATTGATATTACTCCCCATATTTTCTACGATGATATTTTCTTCGATGGCCGTTAGGCGAATACCGTTAGCACATCTGCGAATATCATCTTTAACCCGTGCTCTATCTGGGTGGTTGCTTTTTATGCTGGCTAGATAGCTTTTATAATATCTTGTAGCTTGTTTGAATGATTTCCGTGCATGGTTTGTCTTTCCTAAATAGTAATAAACATTAGGGTCTGTTTTTTTCTCATTCTCTAAAACATAATTGAGAAACTTTATGGCTTGGTCAAGATCATTACTGTGGTAAGAACAAATACCGATTTTCTTTTTGATGTCAATATCTCCGGGCTTACGTTTGTGATAAATCAGTAAGGCCTTAAGCGCTTCATCATAGATTTCTCTTTCAAAAAAAGCTTCTCCAATATCTTTGTAAGCCTTGGTCGTATTTTGTGCCATTCCCTGATGACAGGAAATGAAAAATAATATGCAAAATAAAAAGCTTATCTGTTTCATGCCAGATAGTTTATAAATAAAAGTTTATACCGCAAGCGGTGTAAAAAGTGATTTGTTGTTTGTAATTA
>JAHDGC010000212.1:4470-6745 GCA_020627865.1 Saprospiraceae bacterium
GTTCGCATTTTCTTGGCTTTTGATCTTTAGCTCCATTCCTATGTGCTAGTTTTTTGCGAATTAAACTTAACCAGAAAAATCACTTTTACATGTGCAAAATATATGTTGCAAAATCATGTGACGGTCTGGAGCTGAACCTGCCTGCGTGTTCGCAGGAACAGGCAGGTTCCCATAATCTAGGAATTTTCAGAATTCTTGCTAACCAATTAGTGGATAAACACTCCTTTCTTAGATAAGTTCTCACATAGCAACAAGGCCGTGTCTGACTCCTGCTTGCGTGTCCGCAAGGACAGGCAGGTCTAACAATGAGCGAAGCGAATGGTCTAAAATCTAAAAGTGAGTGATAACGAACGATCTAAAATCTAAATGGCCTGTCCATCATCGAACGCCTCCAAATAATCCCCAACCTTCCTCAAGAACGAACCTCCCAAAAAGCCATCCACAATTCTATGATCATAAGAAAGTGACAAGAACATCAGATGCCGCACCGCAATAAGATCTCCATATTCAGTTTCTACCACTGCTGGTTTTTTACGAATCGCACCCGTTGCCATAATCGCCACTTGCGGCTGATTAATAATAGGTGTGCCCATCACGTTGCCAAAAGTACCCACATTAGTCAAGGTAAAAGTACCCCCCTGAATATCTTCCGGTTTGAGCTTGTTTGCCCTTGCGCGGGTAGCCAGATCATTTACCGATTTGGTCAAGCCAAAAAGATTGAGGCGATCCGCATTTTTGATCACCGGAACGATAAGATTGCCAGAAGGCAATGCCGCCGCCATACCGATATTCACATCTTTTTTTACGATAATTTTAGTACCATCCAAAGAAATATTAATCATAGGGAAATCTCGGATAGCCTTTACGACCGCTTCTATAAAAATCGGCGTAAAAGTAATTTTTTCATTATTCCGTTCTTGGAAACCCTTCTTCACCTTATTCCGCCAGTTTACAATATTGGTAACGTCTACTTCTACAAACGAAGTAACATGCGGAGATGTATGCTTTGATTTGACCATATGCTCCGCGATGAGCTTCCGCATCCTGTCCATTTCCACAATTTCCACATTTCCATTGTGGATAACTTGGGGTGCCTGTTGACTATGTCCATTTTGTGGTGCAGTTGGTGTAGAGACCGCAACTTGTGGTGTGGCAACAGGTTGAGAGGCTGTTTTTCCTCGATTAGCCACATAAGCCAGCATATCTTTCTTGGTTACGCGGCCTGCTTTTCCGGTTCCAGGCACAGTATCCAGCTCTGCGACGAGGATATTCTCTTTCTTAGCAATATTTTTGACCAATGGTGAATAAAATCGGTCAGACTTGAAGGATAGCGTTGCTGCCGCAAGTTGTGGTTCCGGCTGCGACGTCGGTTGTTGTGCGGAAGCAGGCACAGGTTCGGTTTTATCCTTGGTTGTAGGCGGGGCATCATCAACAATAGGGTCTTCTCCTTCCGTTGCAAGGATTGCAATGACCGTTCCTACAGGAACCACATCATTTTCTTGGAATTTTATTTCTACGATTGTACCTGCACTTGGAGAGGGGACATCCGAATCCACCTTATCGGTAGCAATTTCGAGGATGGTTTCATCCGCTTCTACCGTATCCCCAACGTTTTTCACCCATTTGAGGATGGTTGCTTCCATAATACTTTCACCCATTTTGGGCATGATAAGTTCTACCTGAGCCATGAAGATTATTTTGAATTATTATACTATTACTATAGATTGTAAAAAAATAAAACCGACATTTCGTTATCTAATAAAAAATTTAAAATGCTACAAAAACGTCGTAAGCATTACGACGCTACACCTAAAATATCTTATTCCTCAATCATTTCTAAATGTCTCAATATTTTTTTGAACATACCTACACTAAAACTGACACAAAATTACATTATTTTTTTTGCTATTAAAAATTTTAATTTTGTGTGCTATTTGAACAAATTTACTTGATTATACGGTATCCATTGCGCTTGGTTTTGCTATTTTATGGTTAATATTTATATATCATTGAGAACGCATTTGGAATTAGTATTTGAAAAAAAAACAAAAATGTCGGATTTTCAACCAATATTGACAAGTCTTCCGGAATTTTCAGCGCAAAGACTAGCCCTGAGGGTAAAACCACGAGCAGAGACCATGCTGCGAAAAGGGCATCCTTGGCTGTTTGAATCTGCCATTGTCAAGCAGAATAAAGAGGGCAATGCCGGCGATACGGCGATTATTTATGACAAAAAAAATAAATTTCTAGCTGTTGGATTATTCGATCCCTATTC
>JAHDGC010000212.1:6845-9839 GCA_020627865.1 Saprospiraceae bacterium
GAAGATGCCTTTGTGGGCTTGCAAAAACTGTTTAATGAAAATAAAAGGTTTGACATTGTGGTGGTTGATCCACCTTCTTTTGCGAAAAAGGATGCAGAAAAGGAGCGGGCTTTGCAGAGTTATGCACGGTTGGCGAAGTTGGCCGTAAGACTGGTGGAGAAAGATGGCGTTTTATTGTTGGCTTCCTGTTCGAGTCGGGTGTCGGCGGATGAATTTTTTGGAATAGTAGGAGAGGTTTTGAATTCTTGTAACAGAATGATTACGGAATTGGAGCGGAGTTTTCATGATGTGGATCATCCGGTTGGGTTTGCGGAGGGTAGTTATTTGAAGAGTGTTTATTTCGCGGTAGGGTGATACTTTGTTATGTGTTTTAGAGCGTGTAATGGAGCCCTAGCCTCATCAATGGCAAGACTGGAATTAACCTCGCTGTAAAATCGAATCCTCCTGTCCTGCTTCGACCAAAAGGCGCTGGGTTAGGGTCGAAATTTTCTGTGAAGTCAATGCTGATTGAACTAGATATTAAATGGGTAAATAATTCTAGAGAAAGCCGTTCTTTTAGGTGCCATTCTATATGGCCAACTAAGGCACATCTAAGGCCTGAACGAAAATGTTCTGTTGAGTAACGCTGCGTTTGGGTTTCCGCTGTTGCTATGGAATTGTAATAAAATATTTGATACGAAGAACCCCAACGGAAACGAAAATGCTTTGGTTGTTTTTTGAAATATTTGGTTAAGCTATACCGAAATGCCGCATAGGATTTCTTGATTTCATAAGCGTCGGTTGTTTCTTTGCTAAACCAGAGTTGAGGTTCTATTTCATGCACCCTTCTCTTTTTGGTTTGCCTGAACGAAATGGTGGGGGTAATGCTCGTAAAATAAAAGGTTTTTTGTTGTCGGAAGAAGAAGCTTAATGGCTCTGTCGGGTTTGTGAAGAGTGCGAAATTCCCATTTAGTCCGATTTTAATTTCTCGCTTATTTTTTTTGGAACTTTGCCCGAGAGAAATGCTTATGATTGCAACCAGTAAAAAGAGTGTTAACTTATATTTCATTGAAGTTGTTTTAGCTTGAATGTATTTTTTGATATGTTAAGACAAATATGGTGAATAAAAATGAAATTCAGTAATTTTATATCAAAAAAAATAAAACAAGGAATTGCCCCTATTTTTATAATTGAGTGTGTCATTTTAGTTGCGCTTACAGATGTGAGAAAATCAATTGTATGATCGAAAAATATGAGTTATTATGAAACATATAAACGAATCCAAGCTTGTGGCAACAATCCTGAAAAAACTGAACAAAGAAGATTTGCCCAAAATTTCCCGTTTTCTAAAATCACCTTACCTGAATTCCAACAAAAAAGTTGCGCAATTATTTGACTTGCTCCGCAAGGAATATCCCGATTTTAATAACAAAAATTTGACGGAAGAGAAGCTTTATAAAAAATTGTATCCTGATCGGGCATTTAATGAGGGCGTGTTCCGAGGATTACGAACAAAACTGGTAAAAAAAATAGAAGCCTATTTTGTTTTAGAAGAACTGAATCAAGATGAAAACTTGCAAGAAGAACTGATGGGGCGAGCTTATGCCAATCGAGGAAATTATAATCAATTTCTGGGGAAATCGAAGCTTGCTATTCAAAGGATATCGGAGAAAGAAAATAAGGACATATTGGATTACCGGAGCTTGCTGAAAATAAATCATGATTTGTTTTTTCATTCGGAGACTGTGCGTGACAAATCACTTAGGAATAATTGTCTTGATGCTTGTATGGGGTATTTGGATTGCTTTTATTTCTTTTCAAAAGTCACTTATGGTTTAATCGTATTGAATCGGAATAATCTACGTAAAAAACAGCAGGAAATTTTGTTATTATCAGAAGCAATTCAGCTTGGGCAGCAAACACCCTTGAATACGAATAAGCTTTATAATCTTTATGCTTTGGCGAATAATATTATGTTATCGCCAGATCAGTCTGCTTTTAGGGCATTGAAAGATTTTCTTTTTGAAAATCCGGATGAAATTTATAGGGAGGGTAAAATAACAACCATTAGTTTGTTAGTTAATTTTTTGTTTTCGGAAGAAAGAAAAAATAAGGGCACTTCTCAAGAACAATTGTTCGAGTTATATAAATTCGGAGTGCAACACAAGCTTTTTATGAATAACGATATAATTCCGAATAATATTTTTTTAAATGTAATTGTTACTTCTGCTGCTTGTGGAGAATTTGAATGGACAAAGGATTTTAAGAAAAGATATATTCCGTTTTTAAAAACAGATACGCGTGAAGAAGTTGAAAATTTGGCAGAGGCATACTTGCATTTTTATAAAAAGCATTATGAAAAGGCCATAGAAATTTTAGTATGTATAGGCAGTAGAGATGCGAATATCAGTTTGCGTTCTCGCTCCCTTTCTATCCGTAGTTATTATGAAGCAGGTGCGGATTTCTATGATATCGCCGAGCGAGCTACGACAAACTTTGAGAGTTTTTTGAGAAGGCAAGAGGAGTTGAGTGATGAGAGAAAGAGTGCTTATTTGAACTTTTGTAAGATTTGTATGGGCCTGCTTTATGCTAAATCCAAGAAGAGTCTCTTGGGGAAAATGGAAAAAATGGAGTTCCTGATATATCGAGGATGGTTGACTATAAAAGTGAATGCTTTGAGGTGATATTTTATTGCTGCGGGCAAAAGCAAGTTGGGGTATTCATCGTAATATTTACTTAATGTCGTCTGGTAAAAAAAATGAGTTTTCATAGTTTATACTTTCTGTTGTATAAACCCATTTGGAGGATTATTGTTATGGTTGAGCTGACTTGCCCACTAGTGGTTCTTCTAAAGCTCCTAGAAATAAAAAACGTCATAGCTTAATACTCCCCAGGACATTGGGAAATCGCATCGAATAGGCAAGGTTGAAAATGGCTTGTTTTTCTGCATAATTATATCTTTCAACGAATACCGACTTACATTTACATCAAAATGCCGTCCTCAAATACATGAGC
>JAHDGC010000213.1 GCA_020627865.1 Saprospiraceae bacterium
CCCAACAGTACTTCTACATTAGAACTAACCATTGAGAACCTTACGAATATTCCTACGGATAATACCGACAAAATACAGGTACAACTACCTGCCGGTGTAACTTTCGCCCCAGGTACATCCCTTGTAATTGCACCAGCCAACTGGACAATTACCGCACCAGAAATTGAAACTTTACCCGGCGGCATACAAATCCTCAAATTTGATTTACCAATAGGTTTGGTTTTAAATGAGCAGGCTATCTTCCAATTTGGGGTTGTTGTGCCTGACCTCGCCTGTGATGTAACCAACTTAGATTTCAGCATTACAACCATAACCGTAAATGAACTTTTTTGCGACAGTCAAAGTATCAACTGTGATGTAGAAACCATTACTGGTTCAATGGGCGATCAGATTGTTTCTCTTGATGTTATGCAAAATGTTTTAAGTTTTAGTATGGCAAGTGTTGTCTCCGCCTGTCAGACCAATAGTGAATTACTCACCATATCCGGCAGTATTCAAAACACGAATGTTAGCCTTCCAGCAGTTCCTTTCAATATAGAATATTACGAAGATTTAAATGCCAATGGTAGTTTTGATATTGGCGAACCTTTTATCAACAGCTTTATCGAAAATGGCCCATTAGATCCATTTAGTAGTCTGGCTTTCACGCATGAACTTAGCGTAACGGAAGGTCGGGTATGTAATGTTGTCGCTCGTATTGATTCTACAGGACTTGGACTTTGCAGTATCGCAGAACAAGCGATTCCTACACCACAGTTACTCAACGCCGGAACGGATGAAGTTTTATGTGCCACAACACCGACACCATTTGTCGTTGAAATAGGCGATCCAACTTGCATCGGATTGGCCAGTTATGCCTACAATTGGATTGCTTTACCTCCTGCGAATATCAGCAATCTTTCTGCCTCCGATATTCCCAACCCTACGCTGAACATTATTCATAATGCCACCGTACAAGATACCTTACAATATGTATTAGAAACCACTAGACCGGGATGTGGCAACTCAAGGGATACGATTAATATTATCCGAGCCTTGGGGGTAACGGTTGATCCGGGTCCCATTGTTTTTGTTTCGCCAGTAGCAGGATCTAGTGCAACATTAGCCCCAACTGTAGATGGGGGTTGTGCACCATATTCCTATCAATGGTCTCCGATTACTGGGTTGGATGATCCATTCTCATCACAGCCTATTGCAACACCGACACAAGATACGACCGATTATGTCGCTACCGTAACCAGTTGTACCGGATGTACGGGTTCTGCCAGTATAAGAGTTATCATTGGAAGTGCTGTTACGGCAACGATAGAACCAACGGACACCACCATTTGTGCAGCGGAAACCGTTCCGCTTCAAGCGGCAGGCGGTACAGATTACCAGTGGATAGCCTTACCAACTAATCCTCCTGGTGGCACGTTGGATAACCCAACTTCTCCAACACCCGTTTTCAGTGGCGGCTTGCCTGATAGTGAATATATTTATCAGGTTGTCGTGATGAATGCGGCCTTTCCAGGGTTTAGCGATACAGCACAAGTTTCGATTATTGTTCATCCAGAACCGACATTGAATATTGCAACTTCTGGGAATACCCTCGTTTGTGGTGGAGCAGAAAACACCCTCACGGCTTCTGGTGCCATCAGTTATGAATGGGTTGACGGTAGTGGTAATACCATTGGAAATCAGCCGAGCATCGTTGTTGCCCCTACGGTGAATACGGACTATCAAGTTATCGGAACCGATGCCAATGGTTGTACAGGAACCAGCGAAATTACCTTGGGCATCAACCCTACCCCAATTGCGGAAGCTTCCGCCGATCCTGCACAGGCTTGCGCTGGTGAAATTGTCATGTTAAGTGGCGGGTTTGGCTCTACACTAAATTGGTTTGAAGGGGATCAATTTATCGGTTCTGGATTTACAATTCCGGTTACACCAGAGGTCACAACAACATATACCCTTGCCGTAGAAAATGTATTGGGCTGCATGGATACCACGATGGTAACGGTAGATGTTATTGAGTTACCTCAAGTCATGAATCCTGTAGGCATCATTGCCAATTGCGAAGGCGATATCGTACCGGTAAGCATAACAATTAATGAACCCATAGCATCACATATTATTGGTGGTAATGGAGCTTCTGCAAATGCTGTTGTTAATGGCAATACCCTCACTTTTGATGCCGTCTTCATTGATGGCGGATCATCGTATGAGGTCTTCCTGACCGGAACATCCAACTCCTGCACCATTACAGAAACTTTTGATTTTATCAACTGCCCTTGTATAAGACCCGCTATCTCGGGCATTAGCACTGTAGATTCTGATTGTGGTCAAACTATTGGTTCCGTCCAAATTACCTTACCCAACAACGATCCCGAAAATTACATCTTCACTTGGACACCTCCCGATGTTGGAATACCATCAAGTGATAACACTGGGATAACGGAATTGCCTTTTGGTGGCTACAATGTTAATATTGCTTACGCCAACCGACCGGATTGTTTTACCGATATTCCTTTCCCAATTTATAATATCAACGGGCCACAAGCCACCGCAACTACAACGAATGCAACTTGTGCCACTGCTGACGGAACGGCTCAATTAATGCCTTTGAATTTTGAATATGAATGGTTTGACGAATTTGAAGGCAACAGCCGAGACGATCTTCCTACAGGCATCTATTTCCCAACTGTAACAGATCCTAGCGATCCGAGTTGCCAGAATATTGTGTTGGTAGAGATTGGCGAAGACAATAATTTGGTAGCGGACGTCAACATTAATCAACAATCTACTTGCGGAAATGCCGATGGTTCTGCCACCATAACCGTTTCAGGTGGAACACCTCCCTTTAATTATAGCTGGCCAAGTGGTACAGATACGGATGACCAACTGGATGGCGGCATACATGTGGTTACGGTTAGTGAAGTTGCTGGAAATGGTTGTACGCTTCCTGTCATTTTTGTCATGACGGATGATGTCCCTCCCGCAACCATCAGCATGATAGATACTATAGATGTATCTTGTCCGGGCGCAACGGATGGAGGAATTGTTTTTGACATTAGTTTTGACACAGGATTTACCCAACCGGCAGATACTATTTTCTCAGACGGCAATCTGGATTTTGAAAACAATCAACTTCCGCCGGGAGATTATTGCATCGTTATCGAAGATGGCAATGGTTGCGTTGCTGGAGGAAACTGTTTCACCATAGCATCTCCGGAACCGCTTGCCTTGAATTTTGAGGCGACAGCAGCTTGTCCAAATTCAGGCAGTATCAACTTGGAAGTCAGTGGCGGAACAGCACCCTACACCTTCGATTGGGGAGATGTTTCCGGAACGACCAACGCACAAAACCGGACAAACTTACTTGCAGGAACATATACCGTTACCGTTACCGATAACAATGATTGCACATTATCCAGCACCATAACGATAACGGATTGTGCTTGCCTGCCCCCAGTTGTCACCAGTATCATCACGACTGACGCAACTTGTGGTAACTCGGATGGTTCTGCCACGATCCAAGTAGATGGCGATGAATCCAATTACAGTTATGATTGGGATACCAATGCTGGAAACAGCAACACCATTGGAAATGCCAGAACGGGGCTTCCTTTCGGTGGATATAACGTAACGATAACTGACCTTAATGACCCAACTTGTCAAACTATTGCAAATATTTTAATTGTGAATAGCGACGGACCGCAGACCTCAGCCATTACCACTACCCCTGCAACCTGTGAGGCAGCTGATGGTTCTGCAACGTTGCTGCCCGATAACTTTGAATATGTTTGGGAAGATGATACGGAAGGTAACTTCAGGGACGATCTGGCTACCGGAAATTATTTTGTAACGTTTACCGATCCAGATAATGAAGATTGTCCGAATGCTTTGAGTATTTTTATCGACCAAGATAATCCACTAGCCGCAGAAGTTATTGTACAACAGCAACCAGATTGCGGCATGGCCAATGGAACGGTGATGCTGAATATCACAGGTGGCTCTGGTAATTATAGTTATAGTTGGCCAAGTGGTACAGATACGCAAGACAATCTTCCCGCAGGTATACATGTTGTTACAGTGATTGACCTTGATATCACCATGTGTGAGTTGCCTGTATTATTTGTATTAACGGATGATGTACCTCCTGCCGATGTTACCATCACGGATACGATTGACGTTTCTTGTCCGGGGCTTCTTGATGGCGGAATTGCATTTGACATTAACTTTGACCCAGCTTTTACAAATGAACCGGACACCGTTATCTCAAATGGATTTTCTGAATTCCAAAATGGAAATCTTCCGGCAGGTGATTACTGCATCGTTATCCGAGATGGCAATACTTGCGTTGCCGGAGGGGGCTGTTTTACCATTGAAGAGCCAGACCCACTCATGCTCATGTTTAATGTCGAGGAAGCTTGTGCGGATGATGGCAGTATTGACCTCACTGTAGTGGGTGGAACACCTCCATTTACTTATGATTGGCAAGACCTCCCTGGCCCGCTCAATCCTGAGGATCGAACCAACCTTCCTGAAGCTGATTTTTCAGTAACGGTTACGGACGACAATGGCTGTTCTGTTGCTGGACAAGGCGTCTCCACTGCCTGTCCTTGTGCACCTGCTGATGTGGTCAGTATATCTACAATCCCATCAGAGTGTGGCGCCGCTTCCGGTGTCGCTACCATCAATACAATGGAAGATCCATCTGAATATACATTTGTATGGACACCTGATACCGTAGGAACTGCAATAGGCGCCGGTAATATCCGACAAAATTTACCTTTCGGCGGTTATGTTGTAGAAATTATAAACAACGATGATCCCGGATGTTTTACGATCACGAATGTTGTCATTACCAATTCGGATGGTCCACAGGCTAGCGTTGTCACGACTCCTGCAACTTGCGAAGCCCCAGACGGAACAGCAACATTATCTCCAGATAATTTTGACTATATCTGGCCTGACAGTTCAACAGTATCCACACGAACCGACCTAACAACAGGTCATTATTTCGTAACGTTCTCCGATCCTGCCGATCCGGATTGCCCTAACGTGATTGATGTCTTTATAGATCAAGATAATCCATTAGTTGCCGATGTCAATATTCTGGACAATCCTGACTGTGGTATGGCTAATGGAACAGTTATGATTATGGTAACTGGTGGAAGTGGAAATTACAGTTACAGTTGGGAAAGTGGTACCGACACCCAAGACAATCTTTACGCTGGTGTACATGTTGTTACTGTTATTGACCTAGATGAGAGCATGTGTGAACTGCCTGTCATTTTTGTATTGACAGATGATGTCCCCGAAGGCTTGATCACCATAACCGATACCATGGATGTTTCTTGCCCCGGCTTCGCGGATGGCGGTATTGATTACAATGTTTTGTATGATGCAAATTTCAATTACGAAGCAGATACCAGCATTACAAATGGATTTACTTTCTTTGAAAATAATAACCTTCCGGGCGGTGATTACTGTATCGTTATTCAAGATAGCGCCATGTGTGTTGCGGGTGGTGCATGCTTTACCATTGAGGAGCCCGATCCGTTAGCATTGTCATACAACGTGACAGGTGCTTGTGAGGAAAACAATGGCAATATTGATCTTTCCGTTCAGGGTGGTACACCTCCTTATAGTTACGACTGGGCAGATTTACCGGGCAATGATGATCCAGAGGATAGGGATAATTTGCCAGGAGCAGATTTCCACATAACCGTTACGGATGCCAATGGCTGTACCATTAGCGATTTTGTTTCTACAACCTGCCCGTGTATGCCCGCGACTATTTCCAGTATTGTCGTACAAGAATCACAATGTGGACAGGAAACCGGAGCGGCAACCATCAACCTTGTCGAGGATGTTCTTGATTATGATTATGTTTGGACACCAGATGTAGGCACCAGTATTGGCGCTGGAAACATAAGGATTAATCTTCCTTATGGCGGTTATGTCGTTACTATTACCAATAACAATAATCCTTCTTGCTCCGTAGAAGCTTACGTGCTCGTGACCAACTCAGATGGGCCGATGGCTACTTTCACCACGACGCCCGCAACTTGTGAGGCAGCAGATGGTACCGCTACTTTGGTACCGGATTCGTTGACCTATACTTGGCCCGATTCTATAATCAATGCACAGCGGGATGATCTCACTACCGGACATTATTTTGTTAGTTTTACAGACCCAAGCGATCCGGATTGTCCAAATGTTGTTGATGTTTTTATAGATCAGGATAACCCACTCGTTGCAGATGTCACCATTTTGGAAGAGCCAGATTGTGGTGTTGCTAATGGGACAGTGATGATTACAGTATCTGGTGGTAGTGGCAATTACAGCTACAGTTGGCCAAGTGGAACAGATACACAAGATGGACTTCATGCCGGCGTGCATATTGTATATGTTCAGGATTTAGACAGCACTATGTGTGAGTTGCCAGTTATTTTTGTGTTAACAGATGATGTACCGGGTGCTGATGTCAACATTACAGACACGATAGCCGTGAGCTGTCCCGGCCTTAGTGATGGAGGCATAGTATATACGGTAAATTATGATCCGGCGTTCAATGCTCCGGGAGATACCATTATCACCAATGCATTCAGCAATTTTGAGAACAATATGCTTCCTGCCGGAGATTATTGCATCGTCATCGAAGATCGTGCACTTTGTGTTGCAGGAGGGGATTGTTTCACCATACCAGAACCTGACCCAATTCAATTGCTTTTCACGGTGCAAGCTTCTTGTAATAATGATGGTGTTTTACAGGCAACGGTTACTGGAGGTACCCCACCCTATAGTTATGATTGGTCGGATAGTTCCTTGGATACAACAACCATTTACAACCTTCCTGTTGGTGCTTATGGGTTGACGGTTACTGATGCCAACGGATGTACAGCAGTTGAGGATAATGCTGCCATACCCGGGTGCGATGGCCCACTACCATGTGGCATTATCGTCGAGTCAGATACCGTTTTCTTAATGACTCCGGAGTGTGATATGCCTGCACAATATTGTATAGAAATGCCATTTGAAGAACTGTCTGCTTTTAATATTTCAGATAATGGTGTTCCTTATGTTGATTATATCGAGACTTGCGAAACGGATACGATATTGATATACCCGATTAGCAATGCGACACTGGATACCCTCGGACAAGGCCCTTATGTTATTGATTTCTGGAATGTTGGAGATACCACTTATACCAGTGGCGAGTTTACAAACTTAGCAGCACTATTAGACACCCTGAATAGTCTGGATGTCGCAGGGAACTGGTATGAAGATGCTTCTTCAGGACAAATCATCAGCGAGTCACCCAATATTGGCTATGGCCAAATGAGTATCACCGAAGTTACGATAAATGCCAACACCCCTATAGATGCTGCCAGCAGTCTAGTTATACCACGAAGCTTCGCCATCAACTTGAACAGCGGAGACCATGAACTGGTATTTTTCAATACGGAACTGAATTGTGCGGATACTGTCCATGTCAATGTAGTTTGCAGCGGGCTGGATGATGTCTACCTTGACTCCATATATATCTATGATACGGTTACTTATTGTATTGACACTAGCCTGCTGTTACCGGGGAATGTTGTCAGTATTGAGAATATATGCCCTGAACTATCTGGTGACGATGTAGTCTTCACTATTGACAGTATGAACTACTGTGTAACTTATACAGGGGTCACCCTCGGAACAGATACGGCTTGCATCGTCATTTGTGATGACATGAATTTCTGCGATACCATAAATTTCATCATTACGGTATTACCGGAATTTGAAACGATAACGGAAGATTTTTGCGATACCATTTTCATCAATAATCAAACCGTCTTTTGTCCAGACACAACGGAATTGCTAGGCGATGTTGTCAGCATAAACAATCTTTGTGAAGATATCTACGGAGACACTGCGCTATTTGTCATAGACCAAAACCCCTGGTGTGTTACTTATGATGGTCTCCAAATAGGACAAGATACCGCCTGCATAGAAGTCTGCGATCATTATGGGTATTGTGATACGACCTATATGTGTATTACGGTAGCGGAGTATATGGGACCAGCTATAGCCGTCAATGATTATGATACCGTAAAAATTGGTAATCCCGTCATTATTCCAATCAAGGCAAATGATACGGTATTTGGTGGTGTAGATACCGCCTATCTACTCACAGACCCCATATGGGGAGCGGCAATATTAAATATGGAATGTTCGGTAACCTATAATGCGGGCGATGAACATTGCGAACGGCAGGACACTTTCCAATATGTCGTTTGTAATCTTATCGGTTGTGATACCGCTACCGTGTATGTATATATTGAATGTATTTCTATTGTTGTATTTAATGCGATGTCTCCCAATCGAGATGGGGTAAATGATTTGTTCTGGGTTGCCGGAATAGATGATTACCCTGAAAACGAACTGTCTATTTACAACAGGTGGGGTAATCGGGTTTACTATAAGAAGGGATACAAAAACGAATGGCGAGGCACTTGGGACGGGAATCGAGATTTGCCCGATGGCACATACTTTTACATTCTGAACCTGAATGACGATGAGGAACAGGTTTTCAAAGGATATCTAGAAATCCATCGATGATAGATAAAGATTACCTTTTCAGGTTCCTTAAAGATATTTTGTGTAATTATTATTTTTTGATGATCGGACTGTTATAGTCCGGTCATTTTTTTACATCTCAGTCTACGGGACAACTTTGCATTATCCCATAGCTCTACCTCAACTTTGGTTGGCACAATTTATTAGCCTTTCCTTACGAGACTGATTCCTCCGTCCTCATATTGAGCAAGGAAAGTAATTGTTTTTCATCATAATTGAGAAAATAATTATCCGAAAGCAGGCTTAAGGTCTCCATGATATTACTGGCAGAAACAGATTTTCTCAAGAGCAACAATAAGCTTAATGTTTTGCTGTAATTTTCTATGTACTTTAAGATAAATTGACTGGCCGCACTTTCTGGTGGCAGGCTCTCATTTTCAAAGTATTCGGAGAAATCCTGTTGTTCTCCTTTTGTAATAAAAGTAGAAATGAAGGAATTCGTTTGAAAATCGAGATACTGCATTTTTGAATCAATAATGCTATAAATATCTTCTATGGAAAGGGTGTCACTATCGGCATTCGCCTGTTTATTCATTTGACTATCCATGATAAAGTCTGATTATGTGATATATTCAATTATTCGTGGGTTACTACTATATTTGCCAAATAAATGCCAAGATTAGGCGCTCCTTTTCAAATACCAGCCCTGTTTGTGCCGAAGTAAGATTTTAATATTTATATTTTCATCACTACTATCTTCATACACAAAAGGCACATGTCAAACATCTCCCCTATACATCGCTGCCTCTCCCAACCAGTTATACATCCGTATATAAATCATATTTTTTTTGGATAAAACTTGAACAATATTACTAAACTAAGGCCTTGCCTAAAACTATCATTTTGTGACATAAAAAAACAAGTTCCTTATTTCAACTAAATTAAAATCCCCCAAAACATTAATTGCCAAAACCATACAACAATTATCAAAAACAACATCATTATAGAAACAGAATTCTTTTTATAACACGGCATCACAACAGAAAGCTCGTACGACAATGAAGTCATACGAGCTTTCCTTTCTATAAAAGTATATCTAAGTTCATGTTGGGAATTTAGTAAATGAACTGCAAACCTGCCTGACAAGTCACGCAGGCAGGTGCCACTTTTTCGATTATACATCGTTTCAAAAATCCTCATTATGCTATGGCATAACTCCGGTTTTTGCGCCTCGTCTAATCA
>JAHDGC010000214.1 GCA_020627865.1 Saprospiraceae bacterium
TACTGGGCGGATAAGTCATAACTGGCTTTTTCCTTTCAGGATTCAAAATAGTACGGTAGGCCCTTATTTCAATAAAAATGAAATAAGGGCTTTCGTCGTCGTGCTATTTTCATGTATAAATCTGGGATAGCAATCTTTTCTTGCAACAGCAAGGGAGAACATCCGTTATTAGAAGGGGTTATTCCCTTAGAATAAAGGTACACTTTGTATTATTGTAAATTGATTGTAACTTTGGAGGTGTTTGTAGCTTAAATCTTAAATGAATTGTCTTACATGAGAAAAGCAGCCGTACGGATTATCACAATAGTAATTTTTGAATACCATAAAATAAATATAAATGAAACTGTTAGATAATTTTGAAGTCAGGAATATTGGAAATCTGGAAATATTAGCCAGACAAGTTGTGGAAGGATTTATCATTGGTTTACATAAAAGTCCCTTTCATGGATTTTCTGTGGAATTTGCAGAACACCGCCTGTATAATCCTGGGGAATCTACGAAAAATATTGACTGGAAAGTGTATGCAAGGAGTGATAAACTCTTTGTAAAAAGATTCGAGGAGGAAACCAATCTCCGTTGCCAAATCGTGATTGATACTTCTTCTTCTATGTATTTTCCGGAACAGAAGAAGAAAGCCCAAACGGAGTACTTTAATAAGTTGACTTTCTCTGCTTTGGCGGCAGCGTCTTTGATGAATTTGCTTCAGAAACAGCGAGATGCATTTGGATTAACGGTATTTGATAGTGAAGTTCGAGAACATACCCGTTGTAAATCCAGTACATCTCATTATCGCTTGTTGCTAACTTATCTTGAAAAAATAATCAATAATCCAGAAAGGAATAAAACGACTTCTGCGGCACAGGCCTTGCATCAAATTGCGGATAGTATTCATAAGCGTTCTTTGGTGATTATCTTTAGCGACATGTTTGAAGAAAGTTCGCAGACAGAGCAACTTTTCTCCGCATTGCAGCATCTCAAACACAACAAACACGAGGTAATTTTATTCCATACGGTTGATAAAGCCAAGGAGATAGATTTTGAATTTGAAAACCGGCCGTATGTTTTTATTGATATGGAATCTGGGGAGCAAGTGCGGCTACAATCCAATCAGGTAAAGGATTATTATGTAGAACAAATGGCCAAGTTCAAGGAGCAGCTTAAGGTAAAGTGTTTGCAGTATCAGATAGACTTTGTAGAAGCGGACATTAATGATGGGTTTAAGAAGGTGTTGCAGTCTTATTTGGTGAAACGGAATCGGATGGGTTAGTTAGATGTTAGACCGCTGCGCTTTTAGATTTTAGATCATTCGCTAACGCTCATTGTCAGACCACTCGCAAAGCTCGTTAACAGATGTCAGACGCGGCAGTGGTGGAACAGAGGATCGATCATTTACCAATGAATAAAAACCACTGCTTAAATCTCTACAAAAAAGAGTTCCGTAGAAACGATATATCATTGCCAGAGATGGAATCTCTGGAATGTTTGCAGTACAATAATATTTATTGATTCAAACAAAAATTTTACAAACCAATACTTCAATCCAATGATTAAGTTATCAGAAATACCAACGACGGCTCCGAAGGGCTTAGACAAAAAAGACATTAATAAAGAAAGAAAGAAAATCTGTGAACGCATCAGTGAACTTCAGGAGATGATGTATGCAGAAAAGAAAAACAGTTTATTGGTTGTTTTTCAGGGGATGGATTCCAGTGGTAAGGATGGAGCTACCCATGCCGTTTTTTCGGAATGTTCTCCTGCTGGGGTTAGCGCCTATGGATTTAAGAAACCTACGGATTTAGAATTTAGCCATGATTTTCTTTGGCGAGTGCATCAACAAGCTCCGGAGAAAGGGCACATTAAAATCTTTATCCGCTCCCATTATGAAGACGTATTGATCCAAAGGGTACATGGCTGGATTTCGGAAGAGCATGCCATAAAGAGAATTGAGGCCATTAACGCTTTTGAGGATTTGCTCCAGTTTGACAACAATACGACTGTCCTGAAATTCTACATGCATCTTTCTAAAGAAAGGCAACTGGAAAAACTGCAAGAGCGGATTGATGATCCAGACAAAAACTGGAAACACAACGATCAAGACTGGGAAGAGCGCAAACATTGGGACAAGTATAGATTTTGTTATGAAGATGTGATTAATCGCAGTAAAATTCCTTGGGTCATTGCTCCGGTAGATGATCGTTGGTACAGGAATTATTTTATTGCCAAGAAAGTTTGTGAAACCCTAGAAGCCATGAACATGAAATTTCCGGCTTTAAAAACAGACATCTATGCTAAAGAAAGTAAGGCTTGATAAGTGGCTTTGGAGTGTTCGGATTTTTAAAACAAGAACTATCGCCACAAATGCCTGTAAATCTGGTAAAGTAAAAATAGAAGGCAAACCATTGAAGCCATCCTATCTAGTGACTAGGGAAGAAATATTAGAAGTACGGAAAGAAGGTTTCGATCTCAAGTTTAAGGTAGTGGAACTCCTTGAGAAAAGGGTTTCCGCAGCATTGGCAGAACCTTGTTATGAAAACCTGACTCCACAGGAAGAAATGAACAAATATAAAAGTTGGTATATCGGGAAAGGCAGGCCAGAACAGCGGCAGAGAGGAGCCGGCAGGCCGACCAAAAGGGAAAGGCGGGAATTGGATGGCTATAAAGATTATGATAATTATTTGGGAGAGGATTTAGAAGGTAATTAGACAGCAAATATTTAAACCATTAAGACATTGAGGTAAGTTAAGGTAAACGAGCCTCGGCTCGTTTTTTCTTAATGCTTCTTAATGCCTTAATGGTTCGAGAAAACTTGATGTTAACCTACCTCCTTGACGCAGTCAGACAACTATGAAAATATTAAGCGCTATAAAATCAACTGTTTTATTTCTACTCCTTACCCTTGTCACGCAGGTAGGTGGTGTCGTTTATCTATGTTATAAATTTATAGCAGCCCTGACGCTGAAAAAAGGAAGTGCCTCTACCCTTTTCCTCAAGAAGCTTGCTTTATTTTTATTGCTTTATGTCATCGTTTCTTTTGTTGTCGTTCCGCCCATTGCCAAACACTTCGGAAGAGTACCTTTGCAAATAATAGCAAACAATAAATTCCCGTTGCAACCAAGAAATTTATTCTATTTTGTCTGCAACAGGCATTATGTCACCCCTGAACTACGCAGTGCCGCCATGCAAATCGCCCTGGACATGAGAAACAATAAGCCTAAAGTTATGCTACAGTATTTGGACGCCTGTTTCCCTTTTAAAAATGGCTTTCCATTGTTCCCACATAAAAGTCACGATGATGGCGAAAAATTGGATTTGTGTTTTCTTTATAAAGATGGAAATGGGAATAGAGCAAACAGTCCGAATTTTGTGGGATATGGTGCCTGTGAATTGCCTCGATCTGGCGAAAAAGATCAAGCCGCGATTTGTGAAAAGCAAGGGTATTGGCAATATAGTCTTTTGCAAAAAATAATAAGCCCGTTGAATGCAACGGATCATGTTTTTGATGAAGTGGCTAATGCGAAGTTACTACACCGTATTGCCAAACATAAAAGCATCAGAAAAATATTCATAGAGCCACATCTTAAAACTCGGCTTGGACTCGACGATATTGATAAAATTAGGTTTCATGGATGTGGTGCCGTCCGGCATGATGATCACATTCATATTCAGTTATAGGAACAACTTGGGGAATCAAATTCTCGCATTCAACCAATCCATCGCATAATCGAAAACCTCCTGCTTCTCTGGCTCATTATGAATTTCATGATACATGCCTTTCCAATTCTTATAGGTAACATCTCCCTGTAAATTATCGGCCACTTCCTTGCTGGCATCTGCAGATGTAATACGATCTCCACCACCATGCATAATCAATGTTGGAAACGGTACGGTTTGCTTTTGTGCAAGCAACCACTCCCCTGACTCCATCAGAGTCATGCCACAACCGGCCGTAATTCGATCATGGACAAGCGGATCATTTTCATAAATTTCTACAACCTTCGAATCCCGAGAAATATCTTTCGTATTTAGATTAGAACTTTGGGAAAACCCCGGATAAAGATTCCGCATCATCTTGCCCAACATAATCAATGCCTTGGCCGGTTCAAAAGCCAATCGCACCCAAGGGCCAGAAGTAATGAAAGCCGCTAAATCTGGCTTGCGACGCAGGACATAATTCAGGCAAACATTCCCACCCATGCTATGTCCGTATAATATTTTCTTGACTCCAGGGTAAAATTCATCGGCTTTCTTCAACAATATAGTCACATCATCTAGCAAAGCATCTAGTGAAGGGATATGCCCTTTCTTTCCTTCGGATTTTCCATGTCCAATCTGATCATAAGCGATCATTGCGATACCATTTTGGTTGTAAAAATCAGCCATATGGTGATAGCGTTCGCAATGTTCCCCCATCCCGTGAACAAAGCAAATCACGGCCTTGGGGTTAGAAACTGGCCAATGAAAAGCATGTAATTTTTCTTTTCTATTATTTTCCCATTGAAGTGCCGATTTTTTCATATTAGTTGATATTTTGTATGATACCTACAAGGTAAAAAATTGCAATATAAGCATTTTAGTACCATCAAAAAAATAAATCCGTCACGGTTAAGCCCAAACAAACGCAACACCCCTCACATATTTAGAATGCTTCGTCATTCTATAATTAAATTCCTGAGAGATGGCCCTTGCTTCTTTATCAAATTCCGGCTTGTATTTCAACTCTACAATAATCTCCCGTTCAGCAATTTTGCGTTCGCTCAGCAAGAAATTCTGGTAGTTAGGATTATAAAAGGATTGGTTATAATCCAAAGTTATCCGGAATCGCTTACAAGCAGAAAGGAAATATCTTCTTTCGTAAGAATTGTATAAAGTCGGATATAACATAGGGAATTTTTCTCGAATTAGCATATTGGAATGCTTGACCTTATCCGAAATGCTTCTGTAAAGTCCATGTATACTCACAGAGGATAAATCCAATTTAAAATCATTAATCTTATAAGAGATTTTATCTCCGACCTGACCAAATTTGAGTTTAATCTCAAACACCGGATTCTCTATTTTTGAAAAATCATCCCCATACCACCTTAGCCTAAATTTCTCCCGCGTCCCGACACCTTCAACATTCTGTTTATAAAAACTAAATTTAGGATCATCAAAATAAACATTATTCACACGTCTTCTCTCAAATATTTCTTGGAATAAAAAACTATGCGCGCCAATATCCTGAACCAGATCAACCACGAAATCATATTCCGTTACAAACTTCCTTTCAAACCTCAGATTTTTTCCAATGAGGTCACTTTTCTTCAAGATTTTATCGGCTACTTTTTCCATAATCATGACCATACATTTTGTCTATAACATTTTCAACTTTCACCGCTGCCGCAACATCATCAATCATCAATTCCGAAGCATACTCCACGAGGTAATCCAATTCAACATTATTTAAACGCACCTTTTCCACATCAATAATACCCGGACCGTATTCGCTTTTTTTCTGGAAACAGGAAAACCCCAAACGGGTGTCCATAATCGTAATTTGACTTATGGCAATCTTGGATAAATCTTTACTGACCAAACCAATTTCCCCACCCGAAATCTGGATATTTTTTCCTTTTATGATACTTGATTCCCCTGCACTGATGGCTTTGTCTGATGGGTTTTCCAAGATCAAATCATGAATCTCAATGGTTGAGCCAGAAACATCAACGCCATCGTTTCCAAGGTTTTTAAATTGACAGTTTGAAATGGTTCCGGTTACGAAATCGCCATCAAAGGCATCGGAAAAAGTATTTTCAAAAGTTGAGTTCGCTAAAGAAAAATCTGACCTTATGATATTCAAACCATCTTCGCAACGATTGTCTTTAAAGACAGCATTGGTAATCGAAACATCTGCCTCATGAAAATTAACAGCTCCAGACAATTCCCAGTTTTCCGTTTTCGGATTGGAAAGATTTATGAAGTGACAATGTTCCAGTATAGATTCCTTTGCAGTGTTGGAAACAAAAATTCCCTGCCCACTAGCATCCGAAGAACGGAATGTAATCGGGTGCTCTTTCGTCCCTTTACAAATAAGAGGTGCATAAGAAGTCAGGGAAGCTCCTTTTAAAAGATCCAGATTAAAACCTGCTGCGACCATCACGGTATACCCTTTTGGAATCAGCATAGATTCCGTGATCGTATAACTTCCAGACTTGAATTCTATAACTTTATCCGCTGTATTTACACTAATAAAATCAGCATTTTCAAAATTAGCCTTAAAGCTATTTTTATAATCCCTAATAAATGTTTCTTTTATGTTAAGGTCATACGGTATGATGCGCTCCAACCTTTTATGACTCAAACCTACCGTATTGAAATTAACTTTTATTTTCTTTAAATCTTTAGGATAACGGAATCCTCCCTCTTTATTTTTTTTGGAAACAAAGGCATTAGAAAAAGCATCTTTCAAAGGAAAGCTGATCCTTTTCTTACCTCCTCCTTCAATGCTATTATCTGAAATAAAACCATTGAGCACTTTACCATTTTTCAAATCGAGACTATTAATCATTACTGGAAAATCAGAGATATTTTCCACCTCCAAAATCATTTTATCCACATCCAATTCTATGAAACTGGCCTTGATGACATCATAGGGATAAATATATTTTTTAATAAAATTACTATTGTAGGTTAAAATCGAAAAATCAACATTAGGCTTGTCGTCCTTAAATTCTTTAGCGAATATATCACCTAACTGATTTAAATCATCCTGATAAGCATCCGCCAACCCCTGAACAAATTCAGTACTGCTAACCAGTTCTAATTTTTCCATTAATTTTTGTTTATACAATTCATCTTCTACATCATAATACGGATAATGTTTTATTTTGCTAATTTTTTGTCCAGCATCTGAATCAAAAGAAATCGGTTCCAATTTGTTTGTTATGGGATTGTAATACATCCTCACATTATGCCAGGCCAAACCATGATGGCTCCCAAAAAGATTAGCCAAGGCCACAAAGAAGCTTAATTTCTCTACATCAAAAACTTCGGATATTGGCAACTTCCCATCTCGGTATTGCTGCAAAAGCGATCGGGCTATTTCAAACTGCTTTGATAATTTTTCTGAGGCGAGCACCTTAGTTTCATTAAAGACCTTTATGGACGGCGTTCTAGGATCGAGCAGTTTCCAGTTTCGCGCATTGTCATCCAACTTCATTTCATGCTGCTTCTTGACATCGTTCCAAAACAAGGATTCATCAACCGCTATAATTACCCCTTCTCTCCTTCTATTGTTTTCGATTAATATTTTATCAAAAGATTCTTCTAGTGCCATGATCCCCATTGGGATGCGCTTCGCGTTATTGTCTGCCTCTTTTACCTGCATTTCAACATCAAGGAAATCATACCGAATACCGATGATGTCATTTGCTTTAACCACTTTATTAAAAAGCCATTCCCATAAATAATTTCTGGTCTTAGGATGCTGAATCGAAAACTTCCTCATTCCTCTGTAGGTTTCTTCTCCTTTCATAATAATCCGGTAAGACCATTTTTTCGGATCTCTCAAATGATCGGCCCAATCCCCTTTCAGCCTAATTTCTCCTTTTAACTTTTCCCCATCAGGAAAGAGCGTTGTTTTGTATAACACCGGATCTTGCTCAGACAATACACCTCGTTCTACGGCTGCATTTCTCGCCTGCGTTATCGCCATGTAATCCTCTTGTTTAACAGAAAAGACAAATCGCTCTAATTTTGGCAATGAATTGTTAGCAGAGTTTTTCTTTTCTTTCAAAACCGTTCGCTTTTCTATATCCGCTTTTTGCGCAACTTTATTTTTACGAACATCATTCCCAGCAGTATCGGTATACTTAAAAAACAATAGACACAGCAGCAAGAGCAACAATACCCCTCCGAACAAATTATAAGATGATGTTTTATTCGTTTTGATTTTCATAACCCAACATTATATTTCATTATCAACAAATGAAATGCTCATCTCCTTATCCGTATTCATCAACTCTTCAAAAATAAGTTGTACACTATCTATACTAGATACATCAATCACAAAATTCAGATTCAGTTCCTCATTCGCATGATGCAGTCTTTTCAAGCTAACCTGATTGGAATGTGCAGACAATACCGCATAAATTTTATCCGTAATGCTTTTTTGTTCTTCTTTCAAGGAAGACATACTGATAAACAAACTTTGCGTGATAACATTTTCAATATTCCGCTTGCTCAGTAGAATGATTACAATAATTAAAAGGGCAAACCCGATTATGGTTGGTAGCAACTGATTGGCTCCCAATCCCAGTCCAATGGCGATGGCCATAAAAAAGTAGCCCAATTCTTCCGGTTCCTTGATTGCTGTCCGGAACCGGACTATGGATAATGCCCCCACCAAACCGAGAGAGAGCGCCAGAGATGATTTTACAATTGAAATAATGATGAATGTGGTCAAGCCAACAATAATCAATACCTTACCCAACTGGTTTCTATTTGACAATACGCTCCCGTACCGTACATATACAACCGAAAGAAAATAAAGCAATACGGTTGCGATGAGGATATTAATGATAAAACTATAAATGGAAAAGTTTTCAGAAAAAGAATAGTCAAACTGACTTAAAAATTCATTCATTTTATGATGATTTTAAAACCTTGTTTTCAATAGTATGATTGTTTTTCAAAGATAAGGCACACACCTATTTTAAAATATAATTTTCTAAATCACATAAAGCATTAGTTTCTCCTTCACCTAAAAAGATAAGTTCATAACTTACATCTTTATTTTCATGTACATGCACAATAATAAAATTATCATGCGTTCCTCCTCCCATGCCACTTGCAACTAAGTTGATGTTTTTGTAAGTATGGTACATCCAAGCTTCTCTTTTTGGTATAGCCCCTACATCACCCGCGAACATATATACAGGATTGGGTAAACTACTAAACAAAGGTTCTACCTCATCCCAAAAGTTAATCGTCTCCCTTCTTCCCTCAGTAGAGTTGATTTTAAAATTCTTATATATATTATCTGGACTCCACCATAACACTTGATGAAAGAATACAAAAATATTATTTACAATTTCGCTATTTTCCTGAAGCGTACGTTTTAAAAATATCAACTGTTCTCCACTAATATTGCAGCTATCAATATTGGGGTCAAGCAGTATAAATAAATCAGATTCATATACAAAACTGTTATACGTTCGTCCATACCTAGACTCATAAAGCGCCCTGTTCCCAACATCATGGTTTCCCGGAGTAAAATACACTTTTTTCCCTAAGGCATTAATATCTACATCAACTTTATCCCAAGCTTTAACTGAGCTTTTATAAACGATGTCACCTGTTAGGATTCCAAATTGTAGCTCTGGATCATTTCTTAACAGGTTAAACTTTTCCTTGAATGGAAGATGTAACCCTCCATTGAATATCCCTGGTTTTCCATAAGCATGTCCCGCAACAAAAAAGGCATAATCCGCATGCCGCGAAAATAGGTTTCCAATAATGGAGCATTCAGAAAGACACCCTAAGAATAGAACAACAAGCTGAAAAAAACACATCAGCTTAAGGTTGTTATTTTTAAGGCTCATAAGTTGCTATATATTTTATGAGGGTTATTGCTCTACTCAAACAATGCTTTCGGAATATGTCTGTTTTTACAGGAACGGATCATTTATTACGCTATCTGTTCGCGACTACAAATGTATCATTATTTAAGAAAATAACGGCATTATCTGGGAAGATTTATAAGACGCTTGTATAAAGGGAAGGCTCTTAATAACAATTAGGTG
>JAHDGC010000215.1 GCA_020627865.1 Saprospiraceae bacterium
ATGAGTTGGAAGTTGAGTACAAAAATCAAGATAGAGAGGAAAACAATGATTAGTCCTAATAGTGCCAATAACAAGATCAACATTTTTACAATAATGCTAATTCTACCACCGATTAATCTCCCGCTGCTGACTTCCAATGCGTTTTCACTTAAAAATGTTTCCAGTTCTTTAGCGTAAGGGTTCTTGGTTAGCAAAATCATCCGAGATGATCCCGTTGTTTCGGCTCGACCAAATCGCTGGTTTGCCCACTCCATGAAAGAAAGCGGGACTAAAATAGAGTTAATCCGATCGCTAAACCCGACAATGTGCCCTTGAAAAGTCCGCCTTGATTCTTTAGGGCCAACATTAATATCAATACTGACTTTTTTTATGGTACTTTGTGTAAATTGTGGTAAACCCTGACTTGGAGCAAATCCAAAATTGTAAAGCGCCAGATAATCCCTAGAGAGAATAATCGGCAAGGAATTTTGGCCATTGTCCCAGTTCCAATCATCCGTTTCGACATCAATGAATTGATCCGGCACGGCTTCAAAGAACAGTTCGGTATAAAATCCAAGAATAGCACTCGAAGCACTGACTTTATATTGATTTGGGGTAAATTGGGCGAGATCGAGGACAAAATCTTGACTGCGGATCTTTGCAATTTCTTCCTCTGTAAAACTTGATTTTGCCCCAAGTGTGTTGAACAGATTTACTTTTTTATTGACCAAAACAAATTGATCACTTCCTTGGCTCCCATTCGATATTTTCTGAAGATCAGCATAAAACTGGATGGCGGATAAAAGTAAAAATAGGCCCAGTGTTGCTCCTAGGGCAGCCAGCAGCAGTTGTTGCTTATTTTTCGATTTCCACAAGAGCTTATGCAGTAAGTTCATATTTTCGACTTTTGAGTTTAAACTAGATGTTAGACCGCTTCGCTTTTAGATTTTAGATCGCTTCGCTCTTAGATACCAGACGCGTTCGTGCCTGTTCATGGCAGACTGCTAATTTTTTAGCAGTGCAGCGTCTGACATCTGACAATGAGCGAAGCGAATGATCTAATATCTAAAAATGAGCGCCAGCGAATGATCTAACATCTTGATCTAAAATCTAAAATTAAATATTTATCTTTGCCCGCATGACAGAGAAAATACTAATTCTTGATTTTGGGTCGCAATATACGCAACTGATTGCACGTAGAATACGAGAATTGCAGATTTATGCAGAAATCGTTCCTTATAATAAGGAAATCGTACTGGATGACAACATCAAAGCCATTATTCTTTCTGGTAGCCCATTTTCTGTAAAGGAGGAAAAAGCGCTTCATATTGCTTTAGATACCATAGCAGGGAAAAAGCCCATTCTGGGAATTTGTTATGGTGCGCAGTATATGGCGAATTATTTTGGTGGTAAGGTAGAACGTTCCCAAAAAAGAGAATATGGGAAGGCTAACCTGGCAGATTTCCAGCAAGAAGATCCTTTTCTAAGGGGAATTTCGCCAGGATCGCAAGTTTGGATGTCGCACGGAGATACGATTGTTGCATTGCCGGAACAATTTGAACTGCTGGCTGGAACAGCATCCATTCCGGTTGCGGCTTTCCGGTCAAAATCGGGTGCTTTCGACCAGCCCATGTATGGCATCCAATTTCATCCAGAGGTGACACATAGTTTGGAGGGATTAAAACTGTTATCCAATTTTGCCGTAGATATTGTAGGGTGCAAGGGCAATTGGACTCCGGGTTCCTTTATTAACCAGATTGTCGGAGAACTGAAAGAGCAAATTGGTGGTGAAAAAGTCTTGATGGCACTTTCTGGCGGAGTGGATTCTACCGTAGGGGCAGCCTTGTTGCAAAAGGCCGTGGGAGATCAGTTGCATTGTTTCTTCGTCGATAATGGGTTGCTTCGAAAAGACGAGTATGCCAATGTCTTGGAATCTTATAAAGGCATGGGCTTTAATATTACCGGGGTTGATGCTCGGGAGCTGTTTTGGAATGCCCTGAAAGGGGTGAGTGATCCGGAGCAAAAGCGGAAAATTATCGGAAAGGCCTTCATTGATGTTTTTGAAGAAAATGCAGCCCGCTTTAAAGGCGAGGGGATCCAGTGGCTGGGGCAAGGAACAATTTATCCGGATGTGATAGAATCCGTTTCTGTGCATGGCCCCTCGGTAACCATCAAATCTCATCATAATGTTGGCGGGCTCCCAGAAAAACTCAAAATGAAAATTGTCGAACCCCTGAGGATGCTTTTTAAAGATGAGGTTAGAAAGGTGGGTCGGGCAATGCAGCTTCCGGAACATATTCTAAACCGGCATCCTTTTCCCGGACCAGGGCTGGCCATCCGAATCCTTGGAGACATTACCCCCGAGAAAGTAACGATGCTTCAGGAAGCTGATGCTATATTTATAAATAACCTCAAAAAATACAACTTGTATGAAAAGGTCTGGCAAGCAGGAACGGTCTTGTTACCCATCCGGTCTGTCGGTGTCATGGGAGATGAAAGAACTTATGAGCAAACAGTTGCCTTAAGAGCTGTAAATTCTATGGATGGCATGACGGCGGAATGGAGCCGGCTGCCTTATGATTTTTTAGCTCAGGTCTCCAGTGAAATTATCAATAATGTAAAAGGTATAAATCGAGTAGTTTATGATATTAGCACCAAACCTCCTTCAACGATCGAATGGGAGTAAAATAGTAGCTTTTCTTTTTATTTTTCTATTGGCTTTTGGTTGTGATACCTCTAAAAAAGCAAAAACGGCTAAAAGTAATACCGAAGAGCTGGATCCCATCAGGGGAAAAAAGCGCTATAATCCCAAAACAGGCAAATATGAATATGTCAAGGAGGAAGATACGAAATTGGATACCGTAGCGTGGCGACCCTCGAAGACAGAAGCTCCGCCCATACAGTCCAGTACGGAGATTGTAGAGGAAGCCGTGGCGGAACCAGAGCAGGGCGTTGGTGTATCGGAAAATTTTTCCAGTTATAACATCGCTGTGATGTTACCTTTCTTGACAGATAAGTATACCCAAACGGGTAGAATCCCAGATAAGTCCTCTTTGGCAATAAACTTCTACGCCGGCATGAAACTGGCCGCTAATGTATTGTCTCGGGAAGGGATTCAATTGAATATTTCTGTGCACGATACGCGAGCCGATGAAACCAATGTCAAATATTTATTGGAAAGGAATGACGTTGGAAAGGCTGATGTTATTATTGGGCCGGTTAAAAAATCTAATCTGAAAAGGGTCGCAGAATTCGCCAAAATGAATCGAAAGGTTTTGGTTTCTCCAATTTATCCCGGCAAAGTGACGGAGGATAACCCTTTCTACTTGCGGGTGAGTCCTTCCTTGAAAATACATTGTGAGACCATCATGGCGCATGCACTCGAACGTGTGCCGGCAGAGCAAATCGTGCTCGTCGTTAGGAATAAAAGTGCAGAACAGAAACGGCTTAGATACTTTCAAGATGCCTATAGGGGAATCATGGGGTATTCGGCACCGAAAATAAAGGAGTTTATTGTGACTGATCCCACCGCTGACTATGGAGAAATGGAGGTCACTCCGTATATCTTACCAGATAAGGAAACCGTATTCATCGTCCCGTCTTGGTCTAATGAACTTTTCGTGTATTCTTTGTTAAGAAAGTTGGATATCGCCCGAATGAATAGTCCGGTTACGGTTTATGGTATGCCGCAATGGGAAGACTACGAGCGCGTATCTTTTGACTATTATGAACGTTTAAATCTCCATATTTCTAGTAACATTTGTGTGGATACCAATGCGCCTGATATTGTCAGTTTCCGGAGAAGCTTCTTTGATTACTACGGAACTGCTCCTACAAAAGATGCATACAAAGGATATGATTTGCTACTCTATGTCGGGCGGAAACTCAAGGAACATGGCAACAAATTCCAACTGCATATTGAAGAAGAAGACGATGAATATTTACATACGGATTACGCTTTTAGAAGAACTATAAAAGCAGAGGCAGCCAGCAGCGAGGATTATGAAAATGTGGATTATTTTGAAAACAAACATGTGAATATTTTGAATTTTAAAGGCTATGTTTTTCGAAAGATTAATTGATGGAACGTTAGATTGATTAGGAATCAATAACCGATTTATACTGAACGGCTAAATCTGTCTGCATGACGCAGTCAAGGCAGGAACAGTGAGTTTTCTTGAACCATTTAGGCATTAAAGAAATTAAGAAAACAACTTGTTGTTTGTTCCTTAATGTTCCTTAATTTTTTAATGGTTAACACTGTTACATGTTTAATTTTTTTTAGTCATTGTTTAATTAGCCTTTCTGTATACCATTCACGAATCACTACACTACTATGTTTAAAACCATTAATCCGATTGATAATAAACTCATTAAATCGTTTGATGTATTGTCAACGGAAAGTTTGCAGGATAAATTAAAGCTTGCAGAAGATTCTTACCAAAAATTTTGGCGTTATACCCGTTTTTCAACTCGGATAGCCATGCTCCGATCTATTGCAAAAAGGCTTAAGGATGAGGAAGAACGACTAGGGGCATTGATTACCCTCGAAATGGGGAAGCCGATCCAACAAGCTATAGCCGAAGTGCAGAAATGTGCTTTGCTTTGCACGTATTATGCTGCTCATGGAGAACGATATTTACAACCGAAGCAGATGCTTTCTGGTGCTGGAACGGCTGCCGTTGTATCTTACGAACCCATGGGTGCAATCTTGGGAATCATGCCTTGGAATTTTCCGCTTTGGCAAGCGATGCGTTTTGCCGTTCCGGCGATTATGTCCGGAAATGTAGTGTTGTTAAAACATGCACCCAATGTCCCACAATGTGCCTTAGCCTTAGAAGATATTTTTAAAAATGCTATTCGGCATGATGGCGTTTTTCAAAATTTATTTATAACTGTTGAGCAAGTCGGTAAAGTGTTGGGAACTCCTATCGTGCAAGGTGTTGCGCTTACGGGAAGTGAACGTGCAGGTTCCGCAGTTGGAGGCTTGGCTGGGAAAAATATAAAGAAAGCAGTTTTAGAATTGGGTGGTGCTGATGCATTTGTAGTGTTGGAGGATGCTGATTTAGGAAAGGCTGCCGAAATTGCTGTCCGCTCTAGGATGCACAACTCCGGACAAACTTGCATCTCTGCCAAAAGGTTTATTGTAACAGAACCTGTAGCACAAAAGTTTACGAATTTATTGCTGGAAGCTTACCAACATTTGAAAGTCGGCTTGCCAGATGATCCTGATACCCATATCAGTTGTCTCGCCCGTCCTGATTTGGTCGATAACTTGGAAGCGCAAGTGGCAGATGCTATTGCGAAAGGGGCAAAATCTCTGGTGAAAGGTGGCCGCAAAAAAGGAGCTGGCAATTTTTATTTACCAGAATTACTTACCGATATTGAACCCAGTATGCGAGCGTACAAAGAAGAATTATTTGGGCCAACAGGTTTGTTATTTGTTGTAAAAGATGAGGCCGCAGCTATCGAATTAGCGAACGATACTTCCTACGGATTGGGTGGGGCAATTTGGACTCAAAATTTGGAAAAAGGAATGGCCTTGGCTAAGGAGTTGGAGGTAGGCGCTGTTGCCATTAATAATTTGGTGCGCTCTGATCCGCGCTTGCCTTTCGGTGGGGTGAAACGTTCTGGCTTTGGCCGGGAGTTGGCGCTGGAAGGGATTCGGGAGTTTGTGAATGTCAAGACGGTTGTGGTAGGATAACGAGTAAATCAATCATTTCAATAATTGGATAACTTGTAGTTTGTATGTTCTTCCAATAGGTATGGTATGATCGTCCATAAATATTCGATTTCCTTCTATACTCTTGATAGACTTTTTTGATACCACGAATGATTTATGAACTTGTATCAAGTCAGGGCATTTAAATATGAATAACAGGTCTGAAATTTTTTTACGAACGGTAATTGTTTCGTCTGCGGTAATTATTTTAGTATAATTGCCGGAAGCCTCCATATAGGAGATCGTGCTCGTGTCTATCTGTATGTATTTTTTATCACATCGAAGAAAAATATGGTTAGGGGACTTTTCATGTTTTGCTGTGTTCGTATCTGAGTGGATTACTTTGTTGACAGCTTTCAAAAAACGTTCAAAACTAAAAGGCTTTAAAAGGTAATCGGCAACATTTAGTTCATAGCTTTCTAAGGCATGTTCCTTATAAGCTGTAGTGACAATAATTTGAGGAGGAGCTGATAATGATCTTAAAAATTCAAAGCCTTTTAACTTAGGCATGTTCAAATCTAGAAAGATTAAGTCTACATTATGTGCGTTTAAATACTCCAATGCTTCTATGGCATCGTAGCAATGCTTCATCAACTGTAAATTAGGCAGTAAGTCAGCATATTGTTTGATAATATCGTGTGCAATATGTTCGTCATCTACAATTAAATACTTTATCATAATTAATTCAGGGTTAGCTGTGCTTTGTAAATGTCATTCGTTTGCGTAGTAGATAAAATATGTTTTTTAGGATACACCAACTCCAATCTTCTCCTGAGGTTTGCCAATCCAACGCCTTTTGATTCCTTGACTTCTTCCTTGTCAAAATTATTTTCTACTTTAAATACAAGAGAATCTTTTTCGGAAGATAGTTGTATGTGAATATAAGCATTTGTTCTTAAATGTTCAACGCCGTGTTTAAATGCATTTTCTAAAAGGATAATAAACATAAGTGGCATGACTTCTTTTTGTTCATCGTCTATGTTGATGTCAAAAGAGATGTCAATCTTTTTGTGATAACGCATTTTATGTAAATCTACATAGTTCTTTAAATACGTCACTTCTTCGGCTATAGTCGTTGTTTCTTTTTGGCCATCATAAATACTGTAACGCATCATTTCGGATAGTTTCAGAATGACCTGTTGTGCTTTTTTAGCATCTTTATCCACTATGCCATATAAATTATTGAGTACATTGAAAAAGAAATGGGGATTGACCTGGCTTTGCAAATGTTGCAATTCATTTTTTATGGTTTCGTTTCTCAATCTTGCGAAAGATAGGAGTTGTTTGACCAACCAAGTTATACCTAAAGTTAATAAGAGACCGTAATAAGAAAGGATAAGTATACTGATTGCAGAAGGATAATCTTGCAAGAATACTACAGATTCTTGTTCTGTCGTAATGATTTCAAAAGCTACTATAACCATAGGAATGGCTATTGACACGAATGCAATAAGCAAAATGAGTTGCCATTTGTTTTTCTGTATCGTCAAATTCATACGCTAAATTTTTTAAGGATTTCAAAAAATATCACATGGCAAAATTAGCGAGAGATTGTTAACCTTCAAAATAAGTTGATAGACAGCTTATAGCGTGGGAGGAAGTGTAAAAAAAGAGGGACGAAATGGTCTTTGTAAAGTTCCCTGAGAAGGAGAATGTAAGGCTTTACTTTTTGGTCTTAGCAAAAAGTAAAGCCTTAAAACTCACGAAAAACAACCTTATCTTCCCTTAAAGACAAACTAACCCGAACCCCAGGCGCAAACTGTTCATCCATGGTATACTGAAAACTTGGCGCAATCCCCATACTCAAATCCTCATCTACATTAAAATGATAAAGATGGGCATCCACAAAAGCATCAATACCGACTAAGGCATGCCCTACAAGAAGACCAATGGCCGAAAGTTGAATGTTTTTCCGGTGCTTATTCCGAAAACTTAACAATACATTTGCTTGAGCATTTTCAAATTCTTCAATAGTGGGGCGACCGTTAAGTTTGGCCAGATAACCCTCCTTGTAAAGCCTAAATTTTCTAGTATTATCATAAAGAGAATATCCAATCAGGCCATAAAGGCCATATACAATAGGCAACTTCCAATATTTTTTATTGTAAATCTGTCCACCCCCAGGAATGGAAAATGCCATAACCAATGCTTTTTTAGGAATAGGGAAAGGCCCTGTAAATCTTTTCTTACCATCCCACAACTTGGGAAAGAGTATAGGTAGTAGCCCTGTCGCTTTAGGTACTGTATCCGGAGGGGATGTGACTAAATTAATAGGATTCGTCAAACTATCAATGGCAGGAGTTACTGTTTCTTTAGGCGGTAGCTCTTGGGCAAAGGTAGCAATCGAAAATAAGAAAAGAATCAATATAATAAGTTGTTTCATCCTTGGATAACTTCTTAAATATTTTAATAACGATACACAAATTTACATAAAAGATAGTGATTATTTTTGTTCGTTTTTCTATACCAATGCAGATAAATCAAGGAGATTTAACCCGCAATCAGCAAGATTCAAAGGCCAATCAACAAGATTCGAACCCCGACTAAGGAAATTCGAGTCCCAATCAAGGAGATTTAACCCTCAATCAGTAAGATTCAGAGGCCGATTAGTAAGATTCAAGTCCCGACTAAGGAAATTCAAGTCCCAATTAAGGAAATTGAACCACCAATCAACAAGATTCTGAGGCCGATTAATAAGATTTGAACGCTAATCAACGAATAAATATGTGAACGCTCGGCATAATTTTTGGCCTCTTGAGTATACCAATACAAAATAAACATGAAAAAATTATTACACACCATTATTGCCCTTGTCTTATTGAGTACCTTTGCTTTCGGACAAGATGCAGACAAGCCCATCCGAACCGAAGAAAGCTTCTATCACCAAAAAGGCCAGCATAATTTCAATATCGGAACCGGAATCATGAAGAACCCCGATCAATTTGGGTTTTCCTTATTCACGGGTGGAAGTGGTGCGGGACAACCTTCTCCAGCCATCAATCTTAGCTACGAATATGGCCTTTTTAAACCCTTGAGTATCGGTGCCTTTGTCGGTTTTTACAAGGTGAATGCGGAGCAAGAATATAGCTTTTCGGATTTATCCGACTTAATCGAAAGCGATCCGGCTTGCCTCATCGAATGTTTTTCACCGATTCCATTAGGCGTAGCGACTTGCAATTGTGGTGGCCAAACCATCAAGGAAAGAGTTAGTGTTTTTACCGTAGCTGGAAAGTTTGGTTGGCATTTGGTTAAATTACCTAGATTGGATATATACACGAATGCGATATTAGGGTATAGTTTTAACAAACGAGAAACGGTACTTGAGTCCGCGATAGCAACCTTGTCCGATGAACTAGCCTTGAATGTAGAGGTGCCGAAAATTGTATATTATGCCGCTGCGGGTGCTCGGTATTACATTACCCCCAATTGGGGCATTTTTGGAGAATTTGGCTATAGTAATGTGCATTTGCTGCACCTCGGAGCTACTTATCGTCTGGATTAGTTTATATAAAAAACATAGAGCCGCGATGCATCTCTACGTTTTTTCAGGCAACATCATTCCTTCTCAATCAAATCCAACAAGCGATTCAATTCATCATCAGAATTAAAATTAATTAAAATTTGTCCTTTCCCCTTAGATTTTAGCTTTAAAGCGACTTTACTCTCCAAGGCAGAAGACAGGCGATCCTGAACTGCCGTATATTCGTAGGGGAGAGCAGGTGCTGCTTTTTTATTCGTAGAACCCGGAGGGCCAGCCTTAAGAAATCTTTCTAAATCCCGCACACTCAGTTGCTCTTCTTTCACTTTCTTGAATACCATTAGGAGATAAGCCGGATCATCTATCGTTATCATGGCTCTTGCATGTCCCATCGAGAGTGTTTTATCCTTAATGGCCGCCTGAATCTCCGGTGGCAACTTCAATAAGCGGATATAATTGGACACCGTACTTCTATTTTTACCAATACGGGTAGACATTTCCTCATGCGTGAGTTTACATTCCTCAATCAATCGCTGGTAGGTAAGGGCAATTTCTATGGCATTTAAATTTTCCCGTTCGATGTTTTCGA
>JAHDGC010000216.1:0-2134 GCA_020627865.1 Saprospiraceae bacterium
GGTTAATTTTATAGATAAAGAACATCGTTCAGATCAGAGCCATGCTATCGTAAAAAAATTCTGAGCAGGGATACAAAAAATTGCAAATCGGAATGTTGCAGAAATATATGACCCTGAATTGAAAACACAACAACATGTAGCCGAACAGGTAAAATATATTTTCAGCAATACCGAAAATATTGTAGATGTAGATTGGATGGTGGAAGATGCACAAACAAAATACCAGTACCAGATTGACAAAGAAAATTTACAGCGACATCTATGATAGGCATGATAGCCCTTGCTGGAATTATGGTAAGAAACGGTGTGTTACTCATTGATTTTATTAAAATCAGAATGGAGGAAGGTCTACCAGTAAAAGAAGCAGTACTTGAATCCGCTGCCGTACAGACAATCCCGATTCTGCTCACGGCCGGCACCGTAGTCTTAGGAGTCTTTGTAATTTTGTTCGATCCCATTTTTCAGGGTTTGGCCATTTCCTTGATCGCAGGGTCTATTGTATCTACTTGTCTTACCCTCTTCATTGTACCACTGGTTTATTATATGATTTAAAAACAAACAGGGTACATAACAAAACGGGTTAAGTAACGATCAAATAATAACTTAACGATTTATCTCTAATACTTTGCCCTCATACTGCGTTATTTTTCCCTTAAATAGCAAGGCTATTCGCGGAAAAAATGCCTTGTCTGAGACCAAATTATTAATCCTAAATCAATAACTTATTAATTGTCCGTTACTAAGCTAGAGCAAAGGGAAATTGAGTGTAGGCAAAACCCTGCCTGCTTGGCTTGACAGATGGGTCTATTGAGAATTGTAGGGGATGCGATTGCAAAACTTTCTCTTGCAATCGATAAAGTGAAGTTTTGATTTCAACTTTCTACAAACTTCTACAGTCCCCTTAACAAAAAAACAGTATCTTACGCATTTAATTTTTTTGTTAAAAATCTCAAAATATGTTAGCATGAAAAAAGTAGTGGTCTTAACCGGTGCAGGTATCAGCGCAGAAAGTGGCATCCAAACTTTTCGAGGCGCAGACGGGCTTTGGGAAGGACATGATGTCATGGAGGTCGCTTCTCCGGAAGGATGGGCTGCCAATAGAGAACTGGTACTGAATTTTTACAATGAAAGGAGAAGACAGTTAAAAACGGTAAAACCCAATCCTGCTCATGAAGCATTGGTCAAATTAGAGGAACAATATGATGTCCACATCATCACACAAAATGTTGACGACCTGCATGAGAGGGCTGGTAGTTCGAACATTCTTCATCTACATGGCGAACTCACCAAAGCCAGGAGTACCGTAGACAGAGCTTTGGTTTTAAAATGGCCTGATGATCTTAATCTCGGAGACAAATGCCCTAAAGGAAGCCAGCTTCGGCCACATATCGTTTGGTTTGGGGAGGATGTTCCCATGTTGCATCGAGCAGTAACCACGATTTCGGACGCGGATATTGCCATGATTATCGGAACATCCATGCAAGTCTACCCTGCCGCCGGATTAATTGGCTATGCTCCAGTGGATATTCCGGTATATTATATTGATCCAAATCCAGCAAAGGATGCCGCCCATGCTTATTGTAACAATTTGACTATCGTAGAAGCAAAAGCAGGCGAAGCCTTGCCGAATATTGTCGATAAGCTATTATCTCAAAACCTGTCTTAACACCTCCGCTGAAGTCGAGAATCAAGCATTTTTGTTCAGATCGGGGCATAGGGGCAGGAGTTATGCCATAGCATAACGTATTTCCACAACGCAGATATGGGCAAAAAGACTGCTTTGCAGACATAGCGATGGGTTTTAAGACAGGTTCTCAGGTAACTAATAACTACTAGTAAGATACTGATTAAAGCGTGATTAAGTGCCTCATGATAAAATTTATCAAGGGGCACTTTATTTTTCCATTCATTTTTTGAATAGAATTCATCTCTCCATACTTTTTCATATTTCCCTGATAATCTGAACTTTACATTGTGACAATAGCACTCCTTCCTCTTTATTTTCCAGAAAAAAGATAAAAAATAAAAAAAAACTCGTGATCTGCGTGATTTTTTCGTGATCGTGAACATCTTATATACGAAAGCACAAATGAGATGCTTCTTAAAATTTGAAAGTCATAATAATTTAAAATAA
>JAHDGC010000216.1:2234-9767 GCA_020627865.1 Saprospiraceae bacterium
GATTTTTCTGTGATTGCGAACATCTTATATATGAAAGCACAAATGAGATGCTTCTTAAAATTTGAAAGTCATAATAATTTAAAATAAAACAGGTTGAGTTCAGGGATAACTTAAGCTACTATTCCTGACTCGTTCCCGTTTTTTCTTAAACGAAAGTGTCATTTTGGACCTTTTAAAAGAAAAAATAAAAAATTTTAAAAAAACTTGAGGTTCGCGTGATTTTTCTGTGATTGCGAACATCTTATATATGAAAGCACAAATGAGATGCTTCTAAAAAATTTGAAAGTCATAATAATTTAAGAAAAACAGGTTGAGTCTAGGAATGACTTAAGCTACCATTCCTGGCTCGCTCCCGTTTTTTTGATTATTTCTAAGATATATACCGCACCAAATGAAGTGTGGCACAATTTGAAAGTCATAATAATTTAAGAAAAACAGGTTGAGTTCAGAGATAACTTAAGCTACTATCTCTGGCTCGCTCTCGTTTTTTTTGTTATTTTTAGCCCGATATATATAATAAAGCAAATACAATTGATTAGACACTAAAGTATATGCCTCTTAAATTTGAAAAATCTGGGAAAAACCAAGAAGATGCTATATTGTTAAAGCAATGGTATGGAGGTGATGAAGCTGCTTTTAATCAATTGTATGATAAGTATTACGGCCAAGCCATCCTTTATTGTCTTGCTTTATGTAAAGAGAGAAATATTAGCCAAGAGGTTACCCAGAATACATTCATCAAGATTTTAGACAAAGTTCGTAATAAGAAAGGAAAGCCAATTGAAGAGTTTAGAAGTTACTTGTTTAAGTCAGTTTCTACAAATTGGTTGGAATACAAAAGAAATACGCAAAGACAACAGTCTAGATTTGCAGAAGTTGAAGAATCAAATATGGAAGCTGTTGCAGAAGATACCGGAATAGAGCGATTTATGGCGAAAGAGATCAAGGAGAAAATTCTGGCTTTTTTAAATGAAAATGATAGAGAGATTTATAAAAAGCATATCGCAGGATATAATTATATAGAAATTGCAGATGATTTGGGGTTGACAGAAGGACAAGTACGCGGAAAAATTTTCCGGATGAAGGACTCCATCCGGAAAAATAAAGATAATATCCTCAATATGATTAATGGTGTACAATAATTTAGTATACAACTAAACGATGAAAATTCACACATAAATGACTAATTTCGACATAGAAAATCTCGTTAAATTCGCAAATGGTGAACTCCCTGTTGAGGAAAGTATGCTGATCCGTCAGGAGATGGAGAATGATGCTTTCTTGCAACAAATTGTAGAGGGAATTAGGATAGACGAATTAAATAACGCAGAAGAATCTTTAGTTGATTTTATAGATCGTACAGGTAGTGAATTTAAAGCCGATATACTAAATGAAAATGTGACCACACCACAATCCCCAGCTACTACACCCGCAAGCGGAATAAAAGGACTAGGATATGCCTTAGCGGCTTTTGCTATTCTTGGGCTATCGACATTTGTTATAACAACAATGACTGAGAATAATGATACTGAAACACCTATAATTGAAGTATCAAGTACTATGCTCAAAAATATTGATGATGCTGGCTTTTCTTTTGAAGTGATAAAGACGTCAACAGATGAAAAGCAGCTTGTCCAACAAGAAAAAGAAGATTTTAAAGTTGTAGAAGAAACAGTATCCGAGGACTTTGAAACCATAAATGAAACAAAACTCAATTATCGAGTTTCCCTCTCTACGACAAAGTCAAAAGAAGATGGTCAGGAGAAATTGACAGCAAAAGTTGAGGTTGTTGATGCCAATGAAGCAACAAGTAAGGCAACAGAACTGCCGAACACACCTGTTGAACTTAATTCGGAAAGCTATTCTGTAAAGGTAAATGATGCTGGAACAGAGAAGGAAATGGATATTATCATTAATAGTAAAGCAGAACATAAGGAATCTGCCTACCCTGCTGCAATATACTTGATTAATTCCTTGCCGAAAGGTACTTATCAAGCTAGTGCGACAATCACTTCCAACTCCAAGGTAAAACAAGGGAAAGAGGTAACATTTGTTTCAGGAGATAATGTTATACTGAAACCTGGCTTTGAAGTAAAGCAAGGGGCTTCCTTTGAAATAAAAATCGAAAAAGAAGAAAAGTAAGGAAATAAGCTTGCTTTAATAAATATTACAAATGGGTTACTGTAGAAAATACAGTAACCCATTTGTTTATTCCAGCATCTCCAAAAAAAATGTCGTATTCTCACGAAAAGAATACGACTATCATCACAGAAAACTAACTATTCAATTTTATTTTTTGGCAAAAATCACAAAATATTTTCACCAAATTCTATCTTCATAACGCCATATATTTCATATATGCTGCCAAATATTCCGTTAAATTTCATACTTCGTTGTATATTTAGACAAACTTTATCGAACTTTGATAGACGTTTTATCTTTATTTTTTGTAAAAATTGAACAATATGGCTGCAAATTTACCCGGCGGACTTGGCTTTGGTAAGTCATTACTATACATCGTATTGGCATTATTTGTTGGATTAGTTTTAGTGAAATACTTTCTGAATAAAGCGCCTAGTTTCTCTCCGGGCTATACTTCTAATCCTAAAGAAATTCAGGTGACTTATGTTCCATCCGATTATAAATATGATATAGATGATGAAAATGCTATCGCCATTTTATCCAATCCACATCGGTATCGCAGGGAGTTCAATAATTTGATCTATAATTTTAACCTTTCGCTACTAAAACATGTCGCCAAGCGAATGAATCTTCCAGACAGTTTGCAACGAAATGTCGAAAAAGAATACCAAAAACACCACGATTATCTCAAACAACTATATTTCAATGACTTTGTCCACATTAAAGATACTACAGCCAACATGTATGAAACTTGGTATGAGAATGATTCGAAGAGCGCTGTTGAAGTCATGAATGAAGTCGCCTCTAAATATACCTGCTTCCTCATTAACCATGTGATCGTAACCATGCTAAAGGCCGGTAGTAATAATTTTAGTGCCAAAGGTAGGAAAATAGATACACCTTGTGGGATTGCCATGACCGAGGCCGTACGCCCCATGATGAAGCGAATGGAGGATAAAGCTGCCATCTTGGATTTTGCCACTTCCAAGGGGATTCTAGAAGAAAAGGTGGAAAAAGCCATTGCTGAACTGGCAACAATGGAGCTTAGGGACAAAAAAGGCCTCAGCAAGCAACTACAGACTAAAATCTGGGGCTATGCAGTTTCGTCTACGGATATTGAAGTTTCTGCCATCAGCGTACTCAAAGTTGGCTTCAAGCTTAATGAATATTTTAACGTGGATTTAAATAGCAAAAAGCGAACGGTAGAAGTAACCTTGCCCGAGCCACGCATCCTTTCTCACGAAGTATATCCAAGGATTGATAAATTGGATATTGGCTGGATGCGGGAAGTAGAAAATGCAGATTTAAACCGAAATTTTAACGTGCTCAGGGGAGAGTTTCGCCGGGAGGCGCTTGAAAGTGACCTTATGGACAAGGCCAAGACACAGGCTGATGAACTGATGCATCTTATGCTACAGCCGCTCGTTTCTAGCATGAGTAAATCCTATAAGCTTAAGGTAAAATTCCGAGGAAATCCTGACGAAGATTTTGATCCAGATATTCTGGATAATGCCAATACAGCACCTAAGACGAAGAATCCAGAACACCAACTTTCTGAATCCTTCTGAAATGGTAAGCTTTTTGTATTATTCTGGTAAATCTGCTCTGTGAAAATTGCTCATATAGCGATAAAATTCACCACCCCTACTCTTTACAATTCATAACATACAATAGTTATACTGCATTGTAATTTATTTGGTTTCTATCATAAAAATTCATATTATGCAGTTGTGCAATGTTTATTTAATATGCTCCCGTATTATTAATGTTATATCACATTGATTAACACCCCAACTAAAATACTACTTCGTTTATTAAAAGATTCTAAATGTCTGCCCCAATTATATTGACAGACAGAACATATTATCTGATAAAACTTTACATGCTGTGTTTTCAAAAATTACATCTACATTACCGTTTCTTACACTCATTCTTTTTTTGAGCCTTTCCGCTAATGCTCAAAAAATAGAGTATGTAAAAACAAACAGTGCTAAGGAGTCTCTACAAATTGCTCAGGGGCTTGTAAATAAAGGGAAACTAAAAAAAGCAAAACGACAAATTCAGCATTGTATTAAAATCAAACCCAATTTTGCCGTGGCTTATCGGGTATTGGGCAATATCAATTTAGAACTCTCTCTCCATGAGAAAGCCGTCGAAGCATTTGAAAAATCATTCGAGTTGGATGATAAAATTTCAAGGGCAGCTTACTTCGAGTGTGCTAAGGCCTACATGCATCTTTACAAAATAGATCTCGCACAATTTCATCTTACAAAATATGAACAGATGAAAGGGACACGTTACGCCAATGCAAAACTAGAATCTGCTCTAGAAATAATCTATGATGATGAACTAGAGTTCATGAAAAGTAATGTCGCCTTCCTCAATGAAATAGACTTTGACAATGCCGTTGCAGAAACGGTGCACCTAGGGAAAACCATCAATTCTTCTTATGATGAATATTTGCCGACCATTACCAGTGATGGCAACTACCTTGTCTTTACCAGAAAAATAAACAACCAAGACGAGAATATCTTCTTCAGCGCACTTCAAGATGGCCAATGGACACCACCCCGGCAAATGAATGATCGCATCAATAGCGAATTTAATGAAGGTATGGCCAAATTTAGGACAGATGGCAAAGCGTTCTATTTTTCTGCTTGTGAAAGACCTGGTGCAATGGGTGGTTGCGATGTCTACCTTGCCGTATTGGAAAATGGCAATGTCCATCATGTTGAAAGACTACAGGGGTATATCAACTCTGATTTCTGGGACTCCCAACCTTCTGTAACTTGTGATGGGAAAACCATATACTTTGCCAGTACCAGAGAAGGTGGCCACGGTGGTTCTGATATTTGGGTTAGCCATCTGAGAAAAAATGGGCAATGGGGGCAGCCGGTTAATCTTGGTCCAGATGTCAATACGCCCAGAGACGAAGAAGCCCCATTTATTGCAACGGATGGGAAAACACTATATTTCACTTCTACAGGATTACCAGGTCAAGGAGATGGCGATCTTTTTATGACACAACGTGCGGGTAAAAACAGGTGGACTACGCCCAAAAATATGGGATACCCGATCAATTCGCCCACCAAAGAAATTGGTTTGTACGTACAAGGCGATGGGAAAACCGCTTATTTCGCATCCGCCAGACCGGGAGGACAGGGCATGTTGGATTTGTATAGTGTAGAACTACCACTTCATCTTCGCCCCGATCCTATGGTACATATTGACGCCCGTATTTTTGATGCTGAAACCGAAGAACCCATTTCTACAGAAGTAAAGATCCTCAGAAACGACGAGACTTATTACGCTAAAAGCGATAAAGAAGGTAAATTCTTCACTTGCTTACCCGGCAATAAGGGCTACTCCTTCCTGATTGAAGATCACCGATTCGAGAATTTTGTCCAAGCAAACTTCCTGCCTGCTCAAGATAATGCCCTACCCTTGTTGGTTAAAATTCCGCTTGTCAGCAAGAAAAAAGCGGTGGTACAGTCTATAATTCCTAAAGAATCAATGGAAAAACGAGTCCAGTTCTTCTTCGGATTCGGGTCTTCTGATTTGACCGATGAAACCTACTACGAATTGGATGATTTGGTACAGATGTTAAATAAGGATCCTGATTGGGAGATTGAAATTGTTGGCTATACTGACAATGTAGGGGATATTAATTTTAACAGGAAGCTCTCCAAAGAAAGGGCTGAACATATCGCGGGTTACCTTATAGAAAAGGGAATCCCAGAAACGAAGGTGATCAAGAAAGAAGGACGGGGAGCTTTATCTACCAAGGGCGCAATGAATGAAGATGATCAGAAAATGAATCGTAGAGTTGATGTAGTTCTGCGAAAGTAGGGGTTATTATACCTCAAAGAGTTACATATACATTACAAAAAATTTTGTTAAAAAACGCTAATATTCCTAAAAAAACAGAATTGTTCCTATCTTTAATGTGTTAAAGAATGTGACATAGAACATTTTGGTATCATCTATGGGGGTAGAAAGTATAAATGTTCATGTTGTTATTGTTAGTACTAAAGTAAAAGATAGTTTGAAAAACAGGATTTTTAAGAACCAGACAAAAACAAATTATTTCCGAAACATATCAGGAATTCTATTGCTAACAGGAATTCTTTTTGGCTTAAGCTATATCATCCAGAACAATAAAAAAGGCGCTGCGGCAAAGCTCGATATTAAAGAGCTTGGTCATTTTCCAATTGCTGAACCCAATCTCAAATACGGTTTTGCATTGGATACTTTCCATGTCGAAGAATCCGTGATTAAGCGCAATCAATTCCTTTCTGATATTTTGCTACAGCATAAAATTGATTACATCACCATAGACCAATTAGCAAAAAAGTCCAAGGATGTTTTCGATGTCAAAAATCTTCGAGCCAATAAGCCCTATACCATTCTATATAAGGATAAAAATCAGGCCGCAGATTACTTTATTTATGAACCTGATGTTTATAAATATGTCGTATATTCCCTTAAAGACAGCTTGGATATCCAGATTGTAGAGCGGGAAATCACGACTGAGGTAAAAACCGCCTCTGGTATTATTCACAGTTCCCTTTGGAACACGATGGTCGATAATGGACTTAGTTTTGAATTGACGGCAAAGATGGAAGATGCACTGGCATGGACGATAGATTTTCACCATATCCAGAAAAATGACCGCTTCAAGTTAATTTATGACCAACATTTCATTGATGGGGAGCCGGTTGGCGTAGGAGAAATCTACGGTGCTTATTACAAAAATCTGGACAATGATTATTATGCCATATATTTTGAAAATGAAAAGCATAAGGGTTTTTACGATCTTGAAGCTCGCCCTATGAAAAGGGCTTTCCTAAAATCTCCGGTCAAATATTCCAGAATTTCCTCTCGCTATAATCGCAATAGATTCCATCCCGTATTGAAACGCAGGAAAGCGCACCTTGGAACGGATTATGCCGCTCCGATAGGTACACCGATCTACTCGGTCGCTAATGGTGTTGTGACCAAAGCCAGCTATACTAGAGGAAATGGTAAATATGTGAAAATCAAACATGATAAAACCTACCAAACGCAATATTTGCATATGAATGGTTTTGCGAAAGGCATCAAATCTGGCGTTCATGTCAAACAAGGACAAGTCATCGGTTATGTCGGGAAAACAGGATTGGCAACAGGGCCGCATGTTTGCTTCCGTTTCTGGAAAAATGGTAGACAAATAGATCATCTCCGGTTAAATTTCCCGCCACCAGAGCCAATGCCTAAAGAAGATATTCCTAAATTCAATCAATTGCGAGATTCTTTTATCCAAATTTTGAATCAAATTGAATATAAGGATTTGAAGGAGGATTCTCCATTGTAAATTATAAAAAAACGTAGAACGCAGGTACAAGGCATGCC